>JALSOD010000032.1 GCA_026986655.1 Caldifarciminota bacterium
TCCCCTAAATCCCCCTTTTGCCAAAAGGGGAAACAGGGAGATTTTTAAAATATTTGTCATCCCCCTTAATTCCCTTCTCACGAAGGGAGAATTTTTGATCTGCTGGAATAATCCTGACACATGCTCAACCCTCTTAGTTTATATCAAATCGCTGTTGACTATAATTGACAACTCAGATCTTTAAAAAACTGTTTTAGTTAACTTAAATAAATGGTTCCAGACCGTACCATGTACATGTGTAACGTTCTGTCTAAAAGTAATTTGCGTAGATTATTAGAGAAATCCAGGAATGGCAGACATTATTTTCTTTGGTTAATAAGACCAGAGATTATGATCAGGGAGAGGCTCAGCCCGTAAACCGGGCTGAGCCTCTCCCCAAAAAATAGCACAAGATAAAGGGTAGAAAAAATCGGTGTTAAAAAGACAAATGGTGCTATAAACGATGCATCTGCATTCCTCAACGCAAGTATCCAGAAAAGGTATGAATATCCATTCACAAATAATCCATTTAGTAGGATCGGAAGAATGGTTCCCGTCGGAGGTAACTCAAATTTTGAAAATAGCATCATGGAAAGAAATGAAAATACGGTGGCTGTAAGAAAATAAACTGTCAGGAGAGTGTAAGGCTTGTAAGATACGTTTTTGCTTAAAACAGAGAAAAGTGCAAAGATGAAAGCCGCAAATAGGACCATTAGATCAACTCTATAGCTCTTGAGATAAATATTTTTAAAATTTCCATGTGTTATGACGAGTATAACGGCAAAAAATCCTAGGAAACCAGAAATCCATCTATTTAAGTCGAGTCTTTCTTTCAGTAAAATGATCGATAAAAGAATAATAAAAAGTGGCCAGCTATACTGGAGTACCAGTACCTCGAGCCCCCTTGCGTGTGAATAGCCGTAATATAGAAAAATATAGTAGAGATAAGTTCCAAGGAACCCAAGACCCGCCATCTTGAAATAATCATTGATACTGTAGGACTTTTCTTTGCCATTAAGAAAAACTAATGGTACGTAAGCCAGGAATGAAACCAGACTTGACCAGAAAAGGAATTGATGATTGTCCAGACCGATTTGGCCAGTTTTCGAAACTACGGGGATTAACCCCCATAGAATGACGCAGATTAATACGTAGAGGATAGCGCGCACGTTTAAATTATATTGTATAAAAATAAAAATCCCCAGGGAGCGGGGACGGACTCCCTGGGGCAGGAGGGGGTGGTTGGATGGGGATTTTTTTTCTCTATTTAAAGAACATCATCTTATTTAAGCGTGAATAATTATAACTATGTTGTAAAGTAAAATCAACCCCTGTTCAAAAAACCGCATAAAATTTGGCATTTAATGAATGGTCGGTCACTGTAAAAATTGAGCCTTTCAGTGACTTTTGTAATGTGCAAGAAAATCTTCTGCCCATTCCGAAAAATATCCCCCTTTTATTGCCTCTCGAATCCTTTTCATGAGATTAATGTAAAAGTAAATGTTATGATACGTTGAGAGCACAGCAGCCAGTACTTCTCCAGTATTGAAGAGATGTCTGATGTATGATCTTGTAAAATTTTTGCATACATAGCAATCGCATTTTGGGTCAGGTGGAGTGAAATCCATGGAGTACTTTGCATTTTTTATTACAAGTTTGCCGTATGATGTGAAGAGTGAGCCGGTGCGTCCGTTTCTCGTTGGAAGCACACAATCGAACATGTCTACTCCATACATCACACCTGTTACAATGTCCTCTGGATAACCGACTCCCATTACGTATCTTGGCTTATCGTGTGGCAAGATGGGGACGATATTTTCAAGAACCATATCCCTTTCGACTTTGGGTTCACCGAGCGCGAGCCCACCGATGGCATACCCATCAAAATTTAATTCAACCAAAGAGTCAGCTGCTTCTTTTCTGAGGTCGAGGTAAACGCTCCCCTGTATGATGCCGAATAATGCCTGATCTGATCCTATTTTCTCTTTATGTTTCCTGGCCCTTTTGGCCCACTTTAACGTGAGTTCGACGTCCCTTTTTGCGTCTTTCTTTGTTATTGGATAAGGAGATGGATGGTCGAAGATCATGATGATATCTGCACCTATCGCATGTTCTATTTCCATGACCTTTTCCGGTGTGAAGAATATCGTGCTTCCATCAATGTGTGATTTGAACTCAACCCCGTCTTCTGTAACCTTTCTCAGATCTGCCAAACTATGCACCTGGAAGCCACCGCTATCTGTGAGGATTCCCCTGTTCCAGTTCATGAATTTATGAATACCACCAGCCTTCTTTATAAGTTCCTCTCCTGGTTTTAGATGCAAGTGATAAGTGTTAGATACAATAATGTCGACTCCAATTTCTTCAAGGTCTTTGGGCATCATTGTTTTAACCGTTGCCTGAGTCCCAACAGGCATGAAAGTTGGTGTTTCAAAGGAGTACCGCTCAGTCGTGATTCTACCTACACGAGCTCCTGTTTTTCTGTCTTCATAAAGGACCTCAAATTTTATTCCCATTTTCTTCTTCCGTTGGTTTTACAAAGATTTTCCCATCTTCTATGAAAACTTCCACAATTTGTCCTTCATAAAGCACTTTAAACCCCTCCATGCTTATGTTTTTGTAACCAATGGGGAACCTTTCCCCTGAATCCAGGAGTTTAATAATGCCTCGTCCTCTATTGTCATCAAAAAAGAGAACCTTAGCCTTTCTTCTTGGCATTAACTCCCGTGGTATCGCTAAGAAGTATCTTTACATTATGCTTTTTGAACAACTCTTTACGGAATTTATCCCAGAGTTCTTTCTCTTTCTGTCTCTTTAGTTTGTTAACGATCAGAAGTCTTACCTCATCCAGACTTTTTACACGCGGAGGTTGTCTTTTTTCAACCTTTAGAATCATGTATTTCCCATCTCTCAGTGGAATTACACCTGAAATTTCACCAACCTTTAATTTGAAGGCCCAGTGTGCGAGCTCTTTGGGACGTGCCTGAGAGGTTATTCCCATCAAGAGGCCCCCCTTCTTGGCGTCAGGGGTTACGGAATATTTCCTTGCAAGAGAATCGAAGGATGCTCCCTGTTTGAGTTCCTGTAGAATCTTTTCTGCCAATTTTCTATCCTTTACAACGATTCTCCTAACAGTTGCTTCACCGGGGACCTTGAATTCGTCTTTGTGCTCATTGTAATACTTCTTTACTTCATCATCTGTGACTTTAACCTTATTCGTCACCACTTCTTTGTAAAGTGCCCTCTGGAGTATCCTCGCACGGGCCTGTTCAAGCTGTTTTATAACATCTGATTTGAGGTAGAGTTTTTTTGCCTCTGCTTCTTCAACCATTAGTCTTCTCTCTATCATCATATTGAGAAGCTGTTTTTTACCCTCTGGTGTCTCGTAACGTTTCCTGACAAAGGGTGGGATTTGCTCAAGCTGCTCGTCAAATTCGAGCTTTGTTATGGGTTTCCCATCGACTATCGCAACATACTCTTTGAAATTCTTTTTAAAGCATCTTTCAACACCATTTAAAGCATCTTCGTAATATTTACTATTTCTATAACGTGTTGCTACTTTTTCGTAACTTTTCGCAGCATCAACGTACCTTCCAAGAGCTTCATAAATGACACCAAGTCGATAGTACACCTGGTCCATCTTTGAATAGTTATCTGAGAAGAGGGAATGTGCCTCAAGCACGTACTGTAGGGCTGAATCTGGCTGATTTAATTTGTCGAGTGATATATCTGCAATATCGAGCAAAACGTCAAATTTTTCTTTTTTGGGGATCTGGAGATCTTTAACAGCCTT
This sequence comes from Caldifarciminota bacterium, assembly GCA_026986655.1. Classification (GTDB taxonomy): domain Bacteria; phylum Hydrothermota; class Hydrothermia; order B15-G9; family WFZT01; genus WFZT01. The sequence goes on from JALSOD010000032.1 coordinate 3,773, forward strand.
TTTATAAAGTTTTACAGCCTGTTGATACATTCCCTGCTGCTCAAGTTGTTTCGCCTCTTTTATATAATTTTTGTAACCTTTTGCATACACGAGAGAAACAGCAAGAAGTAAGAGTGCAGCTCTTTTTAGCACCATGTTTTTCAACCTCCCATTAAAAATTTTTTTAAAATAGCCAGGAAAAGGCCTGTCCCAATCGGTATGGTTATGTTATCATCTATCCCAATGTCAATGAGCTCCAATAGTGTTGAAAATATTGCTGACAATATCCTTAACCAGAGTGGGAGACCTTTATAAAGTATTGCAATTATAATAGAAACAATCAGGAATGATAAAGTGCCTTCAATGGTTTTTTCACCGAACAGTTTCTTCTTTCCCCTCCATTGACCAATTATGCTTGCTATTCCATCACTTAAGATTGCATAGAAGAGGACAAGAACAGCAATATTTTTGGGGAAAACCATAATTGTTAGAAAAGATGACCCTGCAAGGACTGTAGCTCCAGTTAACCTTGATTCTTCATATTTCCTTGTAAATTTGCCAAAAACTGCGTTATAAATCTTTCTGATTTCAGGAATACGTAGTCTTAAAATATCAACAGTGAGAAAAGCAATAAATCCCACTCCTACTGCCCATTTTATAGTGTTTAATGGTAAAAAGAAGAATGAAATTGGTAAAAATACACCTGAAATGTGAATTAACTTTCGGACGAGTTCTCCGGTGGTTAATCTCTTAAAGGAGTATGGAGAGTGAAAGCTTGCTTGTTGAACCAAGATCAGAATGCCCGGTATAAGCATAGTTCAGAGACAACCTTTTGTAATCTATCCCAAAACCCACTGTTAAGCGGCTGTTGTCTATACCGGTCCGTATTGTAACCACCTTCGGGAATTTGTAGGCGAATCCAAAGTGGGGAGTCACTGAAGCCAGACCGACCGAAAACGGAGCACTG
>JALSOD010000033.1 GCA_026986655.1 Caldifarciminota bacterium
AGGCTCATTTACTTTGCTCAACAGGTGATACAGGGCGTGACCCATTTCGTGGAACAGAGTTCTGACATCCATTGGCCTGAGCAAAGATGGGGTCTCATCTGATGACGGTGGAAAGTTTGCCACAACGAAGGCCACAGGTGGTACAACCTCTCCTTTTTCATTTAGGTGGTGGGTAATCCATTCGTTCATCCAGGCACCACTTCTCTTGCCTTCCCTCGCCTCAAGATCGTAGTAGATTCTACCGATGAACTCGCCCTTTCTATAAATGTGATAGACTTTAACCACGGGGTGCCACACTTCAGCCTCTACCTTTTCAAATTCCAGACCAAAGAGCTTATTCAAAAATGTGAAAAGCCCGTTTAATACATTATTTTGTTCAAAATACGGCTTGTAGGACTCATCGTCGACATTGAACTTTTCCTTTTTCAATTTCTCTGAGTAATAATAGAAATCATAGGATTGTACGTCGTCATTAAGCCCCTGTTTGTGGGCAAATTCGTTTAACTCTTCGTACTCCTTTCGGCCCTGTGGTTTACTTTCCTTTGCGAGTTTGTTAAGAAAACTCAGAACCTCATCTGGTGAGTCTGCCATTTTGGGCTGAAGAGAAAGCTCGGCAAAATTCTTAAATCCGAGAAGTTGGGCTTTTTCATACCTCAAGGCAAGAATCTCCGTGATCAACTCATCATTCTCCGGAGCTTTGGTTACGTATGCCCTGAAAAGCTCTTCCTTTTTTTCACGGTTTGACCCATAAGTCATGTAGGCAAGGTAGCTTGGCTGGTGGAGTGTAAATCTGAAGACCTTTTTGCCGTCCCTTTCAGTTTCTGCATTCTTTCTCTCTACCTCCGGAAGCTCTCTCACATCGTCGGGATTATCGATGATAAGCTCATAGCTATCAATCGCATTTAACACATTTTGAGCGTAGTTATTGGAGAGTGAGGAAAGTTTTATGGAAATCTCCTTTACCCTTGCCCTTTTATCAGATGGAAGATGAACACCATTCAACCGGAAGTCCCTGAGCAAATTTTCCAGAACTCGTTTCTTCTCCTGATCCAGCTGTTTATTTTCCTTTTCATAGATTTCCTTAAAAGCCCTGTAAAGTCTCTCGTCCTGTAACAGAGTCGTAGAATACTCAGTCATCACAGGGAGTAAGGAAGAGAAGACCTTCTGGGTTTCTGGTGAATTCTTTACAGAGTGCAAATGAGCAACCGGGGTGAAGAGCTCCTCGAGTTTTTCATTCATGAGTTCAAATGGTCTCACAAAATTCTCATAAGTTTTATCTGGTAATTCCAGTAATTTTTCTATTAGTTTTTTGTTTTCTTCTATCTGTTTGAGGATCTTCTCTTTCTGTTCCTCAAGATTCTCATTTTTCAATGTAAATTCAGGTAACATTCTTCTCCTCCTTTCTGGGAATCCCTCCTAATAGACTAAAATTTTTCACTCAATTTCATACTAAGATACCTCAACTTCCTCCTCAGGTAAAAAGGGATACAAGGGGATTTTAAAACATTTAACATCTTCCTAACTCCCCCTTTTAAAGAAGGGGATTTTCCGAATACGAATAAAAATCTAAACTCCATATTGAAGTAGACATCCAGTTTCCTCATTCTAAAATTATCTCTTTTCGTATTTTAGTGCACGTTGAATCTCCTTCTCAATAATCCGTCTTTTAATGGCTTCGCGCTTCTCATATAGTTTCTTACCCTTTGCGAGGGCAAGTTCAACCTTTATCAAGTGGCCCTTTAGATAGACTCTAAGAGGAATAAGAGTCAAGCCTTTTTCTTTCACCTTCCCTATGAGTCTCTTGATTTCATACTTGTGAAGGAGTAATTTTCGGGGTCTTTCAGGATCGTGACCAAATCTACCAGCCTGTTTGTAGGGGGCTATGTGCATGTCGATAAGATAGAGTTCACCGTTTTTTACATCTGCATAGGCATCTTTTATGGATATTCGTCCCTGCCTGGCAGACTTTACCTCACTTCCCTTTAATACGATCCCGGCTTCATAGGTTTCTAAAATTTCGTAATCTCTCTTTGCTTTCCTATTTTCAACAAGTGTTTTTGTGACTACCATTGAATCAGAAGCTCACCCCCACAAAATGGGTTATCCCAAGCTCTCCCATCGGTACCACCGAGTAGGCAAATCTTATCTTCCTCACTTTGAACTTAACTCCAAGGGATAATCCATTGATAACATCCCATGTACCACCTGTATTCAAATCCTTTCCTTTAAGGGAATATCCTGCCCTGACGGAGAAGATTTTGATAGGAGAGAAATCAACACCCAGATCAGCAATTAATCCGTAGTCCGCCTCGAAACCTGTGGATACGAGTAAGTTTAGTTTATCTGAGGCTTTAAAAGACATCCCAGCTGATACGGTAACGGGTGGATAGTACCGGGTTTCCTCAAACGGTTTGATCTCATAGCCAAGATTTGTAAGAGCAAAGGCAAAAGTTACCCTTTTCACCGGCATAAAGTGTCCTCCCGCATCCAGAGCTACCGCCAGAGAATTTCTGTCATCGATGTTCTGGTAAAGTAACTTTCCACCGACACCTATATAAATTTTATGCTCCATGAAACTTAAAGTCTTCTCAGGTACGTACCTTGCAAAAATTTCAATGTAGTTCGACGAGTAGGTACCGACCTTGACACCCTCGGAATCTATTTTGTCCATTGATCCAGTCGTAAAAAATAAGGCTCCGAACTGTAAATTTTCCGTCGGCCTGTACGTGACCCCACCGTATCCAGTACCAACAAGATATGAAGACGCAAAAGAAGAAACGGTGGAATTTGAAAGAAACGAAGGATTGTAGAAACTTACTGACGGTGAAATGGAATCTGAGATTACAGATGTTTTAAAAACTGCTCCATCGGCACCAAATGGTAGAAGGACAAAGTTATATCCAAAATCGTTTTTTGATAACCCTATTGTCAAAAGAAGCAGTAGGAGTTTCATTTCGAATATACCAATTTCAGATTAATGAGTGTTTCTGTGTAGTAATTTTTATGAACACCAGCTGTTACTTCGGTATAGTGATAGTTTATCCCGACCGACATTTTGAGATTGTTTTTGATTAGCCCTGTGCCCAGGTGGAAATTTGAATCCCATACATCTCCATCAATTTTCTGGAGTCCTCCACCGATTTCAAAAGGGTAAATTCCAAGAAAATTATGAACAAAATTGATTTTATAAAATGGGTAATCCCCTCTATTCCCACCTATAAATTGGACCTCTGAGACTATGTCACTCGGTGGAGTGTAGCTTATACCCAGTTCTGTCCTATCAGGAAGATATGTACCGACTTTCAAAAGACCTAATACGGCCGGAAAGATATCTTCGAAAGTTACATCAGGGGAGAAGCTAAACGAAAGATGAACCCGTGGCAGGAGGTCTACATTACCCCACAAACTGTATGTTTTTTTCACAATCGAACTCTTATCACCGGGAGATAAAATATAAGACATATTCGTGTTCACATCCGTTGAAGACACAAGTCTACAAATTTTCAGGCCGAAAGACACGTGATTCCCTCTGAGACCAAAACCAGCAAAATAGCTGTATATAGCACCATGGGAGATGAAATAGTTATGATAAAGTCTCGAATAGTCATTTGATCTCACATACTGATCAAAAACATACTCGAGAGATGATAGAAGCTCATAACCAGCTACAATATTGATCCTCTTTTTAGCTAAAGACAGAGTAATATTAGTGGGTTTCATATAGCCGTGTGAATTTGAATAGGTGGTGAACTCCCCGACTGAGTTGTTAAATTGATCGTAAACAAACTCAGCCCGTCTCTCATAGTCGTTGGTATAGGTGAATTCAGCCAGGACATGGATTCTCCATTCTGGAGACGATTCAAACAACGCAGGATTGTAAATTGAATCGAGGACAATGTAACCACTTATTGGAGTGCCACTCTGTAGGCCATTCAATCCATAAAATTGCATTATTAAACTAATCAGTAGTAATTTCATCTCGTTTCACCCTCGCAGATTTTAAACTAAAGTATAATAGTAACACAACAGATATAGATATTGAAGCATCAGCAACATTAAATACTGGCCATCTAAGGTTTTTCCCAAGTCCCACATCAATAAAATCAATCACTTCCTTAAATCGCAACCTATCGATCAAATTCCCGAGTGCTCCACCAATTATTGCACTGTACAGCAGGTAAAATGTAGGTTTGTTCTCAACAGTCCAGAGTATAAGAACGGCAACGACAAGGATGAGAATCATAACAGGATAAGGAAATTTTCCACCAAAGCTGATTCCAAAGACAGAATTTGGGTTTCGAATGTAGGTAATGGAGAGAATGTGGTCTATTATGTGTATCGATTGGTACAACCTCATCCCCTTCAATACCAGATATTTTGTAAACTGGTCAAAGGCCAAAATTCCCAGTGCCAGAAAAACGCTCGAAATTAATTTTTTCTTAAACAATGTGCAGCCAATTATGGATCAAGAAGTAAACTCTTCCAATCAGGAGTGAGATACGAGCCATCACTGTATAACCGAAGGACGCGCCAAATGCAATCATGATGAAAACAATACCCGCACGCGAAAGGCCACCGAGCGCACCTTTATGCTCTTTGGAGAAGTAGAAATAAAATATAGTCACGATAGTACCCACCACAAGAATGATGTTGTTTATTGATACACCGAGTGAGTGCCAGAAATTACCTGTGGAAACC
>JALSOD010000034.1 GCA_026986655.1 Caldifarciminota bacterium
CAATGAGTTTAATTCCAGATTTTTTTAAAAGATAGGCAGTAACCCCCATACCCTCCACTACTTTACCATCAACGTGAACACGGGCACTTCCGCAGGAAGGGCTTCTGTCCATCAAAAAAGCAGCCTCCAAATTCAGGATTTTTACCAGCTTCATTACCTCTATTGCCCCTCGGATAAAATGATCTGTCCAATCTTTTCCCGTATCAAGTCCGATCAACCTTGCTTTCCCCTGCAAGACTGCTTCTGCGTCTCCACCTTTGAATTCTACCGGTTCCCTCGGAGTTGGCAACCCACCAAGCTGCTCGGGACAGACTGGTATAACCTTCCCCTCTCTGAAAAGATTCAAAACATATTCATCGGTGTTGGTTCTTCCATCATATCTTGTGCAAAGGCCTATGAGACATGCACTTGAAAGATAAATCATCATCCTTCAACTATTTTAATGTAAATTCTTCTGTTGCGAGGACCATCAAATTCACAAAAAAAGATTCCCTGCCAGGTTCCAAGGAGAATGTCGCTGTTACTTATGATTAGATTTTCTGATGGCCCTACCATGGTAGCTTTAATATGGGCATCAGCATTCCCCTCAAGATGTGCATATCCGGCACCGTAAGGTACGAGTTTTGATAACGTGTTTTCAATGTCCACTCTGACCGATGGATCTGCATTTTCATTAATTGTAACGGCCGCTGTGGTATGGGGAACATAGAGTACACAAATGCCTTCCCTTACTCCAGATTTTTTAACAACTTCGCGAACTTTCGACGTAATGTCTATCATTTCAATCCTTCTTGACGATCTAACCTTTAATTCAAAAATCATAATAATTCCTCCTGTTTGTCCCTAATGATAACTTCATCCCTACCATCAACCTCTTCGACAAGTACATCAACAATTTTGTCACGAGGGACCATAATCTTTTTTCCGATGTAATCTGCACAGATGGGCAACTCTTTATTTCCCCTATCAACCATGACAAAAAGTCGAATGATTTCCGGCCTACCAAAATCTACAAGAATCTCGTCAAGTGCACTTCTAACCGTTCTGCCTGTGTAGAGAACGTCATCAACAAGAATTATTATTTTTCCATTTACGTCAAAGTTAATATTTGTCCCTTTTACTACAGGGGCACTCGAAATCAGAGTGAGGTCATCCCTGTAGAATGTGATGTCGAGCTCGCCTACCGGAACATCTACTCCTGTTTGTTCTTTTATTCTACTGGAAAGTCTTCTGGCAATTGGTACGCCTCTTGTTTTTATTCCGATGATTCCGAACCTTTCATAATCTGTAAATTCCTTTACAATCTTCTCTGCGGTTCTGCTTATCACTTCTCTTATTTCATTAGAATTCATCAATTTTTCCATACTTTCAATTATTTTGCTGTGTCTTTAACACGTCAAGCTACTGTTCAGTGGCTCCTCCCTCTTTCATAACCTTTTCAGATACGAAGATAGGAGATCTTGTCCTTAATGCAATTGCAATGGAATCCGAAGGTCTTGCATCAATACTGATAATAGTTGAATCTATTTTAAAGATGAGTCTTGCGAAGTAAGTATTTTCTTTCAGGTCGTTAATCACAACTTTCTCAAGTCTTGCTCCAAAGCCGTCAATAATGAGTTTTATCAAGTCATGGGTCAGCGGTCTTTCAGTTGCTATTTCTTCGAGTGCGTAGGCAATGGACACAGCCTCGGCCTGCCCGATCCAGATGGGCAAAATTCGCTCTCCACCCTTTTCTTTTAGAACTACTACCGGAGCTTTGACAGATTCGTCAATCAAAATCTGATAAACCTCAACCTCTACCAGCTTGTTTGACATTCATATCACCTCTCAATGATAAGTTAAAGCCGAATAAGGCAATTATCAAGTTTAGTGAAGGGTATTTTAAAGACTTCGAAATTTGGAGGTACCCTTTTGCATTCATCAATATTTGCTGTGGAATACTACTTTAGATTTACGTTATCTTGTTAATTGAATCCGCAATTTGCATAAAAATTTACATTATTCAATTTTTCCCTTATATTTTTTTCGAATAACCTGAGGGAGGCGCTCTATGAAATCGGATATCGAGATTGCTCATGAAGCAACATTAGAAGATATAAAAAAAATTGCCGATAAGGCAGGAATACCTGAAGAGTATCTGGAGCTTTATGGAAACTATAAGGCAAAGATAAATCTAAAAATTTTCGAATCACTCAAGGGGAAACCAGACGGTAAGCTTATACTTGTGACAGCAATAAACCCCACCCCAGCAGGAGAAGGAAAGACAACCACCTCTATTGGATTGAGTATGGCGTTAAATAGGCTCGGTTATAAGTCGATTGTTACTCTTAGAGAGCCATCACTCGGTCCAGTTTTTGGAATAAAGGGTGGGGCTGCTGGTGGTGGCTACTCACAGGTGCTCCCAATGGAGGATATTAACCTACACTTCACGGGGGATTTTCATGCGGTCAATTCTGCTCACAATCTGCTTTCTGCTATGATTGACAACCATGTTCACCAGGGGAATGAGCTCGGTATCGATGTAAGGCGAATTTCCTGGAGAAGAGCTATTGATATGAATGACAGGGCTCTGAGGAGTATAATTGTAGGTCTCGGTGGTATATCAAATGGATTCCCGCGCGAGGACGGGTTTGACATCACTCCAGCTTCTGAGATAATGGCCATTCTGGGGCTTTCTCTGGATTATAGGGACTTAAAAGAAAGACTTGGGAATATAATTGCCGCATACACACGGAAAAGGGAGCCAATTACTGCAAGAGACATAAAGGCGAATGGTGCAATGGCAGCTCTTCTACGCGATGCCCTGAAGCCGAACCTTGTCCAGACCATTGAAAATACACCAGCGTTTGTTCACATCGGACCGTTTGGAAATATTGCACACGGCACAAATTCAATTCTTGCGACAAAGCTTTCTTTAAAACTTGCTGACATCACAGTGACTGAAGCAGGATTCGGTGCCGACCTCGGCGCAGAAAAGTTCCTGAACATCGTCTCAAGGATAGGAGATTTTGCACCTGATGCGACCGTAATCGTTGCCTCAATTAGAGCATTAAAATTCCACGGTGGAGTCCCAAAGGATAAACTCACCGAGGAGAATGTAGATGCGATGGTGAAAGGATTCGCCAACCTTGAAAAACATATAGAAAACATCGCCAAATTTGGCGTGCCATCTGTTGTGGCTATAAATAAATTCCCGTCTGACACAGAGGCAGAAATTGCCAAACTTGAAGAACTGCTCTCTGCTAAAGGCGTGAGATTTGCCCTTTCTGAGGTCTGGGAAAAAGGTGGTGAAGGTGGTACAGACCTCGCAAATAAGGTTCTTGATGCCCTTAAAAATGAAAAAAGTAATTATCATCCGATTTACGAGATAGATCTTCCCTTGAAAGAAAAAATTGAGAAAATTGCAGTTGAGATCTACGGAGCTGATGGTGTTGAATTTACGAGTAAGGCACTTAAGGCACTTGCCCGTTACGAAAAAATGGGATTTAAAGATGCTTACATTTGCATGGCAAAAACACAGTATTCTCTCTCCGATAACCCCAAATTACTCGGGCGTCCACAGGGATTTAAGATCAACGTGAGGGAAGTGAGGCTTGCAGCAGGCTCAAGATTTGTTATTCCTATCACGGGTGATATAATGACCATGCCAGGACTTCCGAAGGTTCCGGCAGCAGTAAATGTTGATTTAACTGATGATGGAGAAATAATCGGGGTATTCTAAAATGAAGGTTGTTATTCCAAGAAAAATTCCCAATACTGGACCGGAGCTTCTGAAGTCAGAAGGTTTTGAAGTTGTAATGGGACCAGAAGACGCACAGTACACGAAGGAATCCCTGATTGAGATGGTAAAGGATGCTGACGCTGTTATACCACTCCTCTCAATGAAGTTTGATCGTGAAGTGATTGAGGCGTCAAAAAACTTGAAAATAATCTCAAATTATGCTGTTGGTTACGACAATATAGATCTTGAGACAGCAAGTGAGAGGGGAATCGTAGTTACCAATACACCTGATGTCCTTACGGATGCAACGGCCGACCTCACCTGGGCTTTACTTCTTTCTGTTGCAAGACATGTTGTGGAGGCTGATAAATTTGTTAGAAAAGGAGAGTTTAAAGGCTGGAGCCCATTTCTGTTTCTGGGGCAGGACTTTGTCCATCGCACTATAGGAATAGTTGGATTTGGTAGAATCGGACAAGCTGTTGCTAAGAGGGCAAAGGGATTCGAAATGAAAATTCTCTACCACAGCAGATCGAGGAAAATAGAGGTTGAAAAGAAGTTGGGTGCGAAATACGTAGGGCTTGAAAAGCTACTCAAGGAATCGGACTTCGTTACACTACATACACCACTGACGGAGGATACCTATCACATGATTAGCGAGAAAGAGTTAAAGATGATGAAATCTAATGCTATTCTTGTAAATATGGCACGTGGCCCTGTAGTGGATGAGAAAGCTTTGATAAAGGCTTTACGAGAAAAATGGATCTATGGCGCAGGTCTTGATGTTTATGAAAATGAGCCTGAAGTTCCAGAAGAATTGAGAAAGCTTGATAATGTAGTCTTACTTCCGCATCTTGGAAGTGCGACATACTGGACGAGGAGTACCATGTCAAAGATCGCTGCAGAGGCGATAGTGAGATATCTGAAGTACGGAGAAAAACCCTGGAACACCGTGTTATGGAAAGAACATTGA
>JALSOD010000035.1 GCA_026986655.1 Caldifarciminota bacterium
TGAACACCTCCCCTCAATTCGCTGTCAGAATCTGACTCCTTCCGCCCGAACCTGAGATAATACACAAGCTCTTCCGCATGCTGTCCAAGATGTTCGAGTAAATCGACGTTCAGAGTTGGATCGAAGATGCAGAACTGCAAAAGCCTTAAACTCCTTTCAACATCGCTCCTTCTCTCTTCCGGAACCTTAGATAAAACCGATTTTATAAAAAGATTGAAAATTTCCTTCGGATCGTCCGGTATCTCAGCCCTCTTCAGCTTCTCCCTTAACTCTTCGTTCTCCTTGCGCAACTCCTCAACTTCCTGCTGTAGTTTCTCGTAATCGGTTTCATTAATCGCAATCTCTTCTAACCTCTTGCTAACCCTATCCAGAATTTCCGCAAGTATGAACTTCTCTTTCTCCCTGTAAAGCTTTAGAAACATATCTACAAGCTCCCTATCCTTCGGCTCAAATCCAAGCATCTCCTTTAACTCCTTCTTGATGAGAATTATCTGAAAGCGTTGATCTTGTGAACAATGTATTGTGCTATTAGCCATATTGTCTACACCTCCCAGTTATGCTCAAAATTTCCAAAATTTTTTCACGAACAGCATCTCTAACAAATTCGGCGACAGAACGATATCCCAATCCCTTATTTGTTATCAGTCGCTCAATTTCGTCGTAAAGTTCCTTAGGAATCCCCACATAGCTGTATGGCTGTTTCTGCTTATCACCCATATTTACTTTATCCATGTGGTATATTTGAGGTAATATGTTATTTAAATTTTGTGGTATATTTATGGTATAAATGGTAAAAATATACCACATGAATAAAAAAAGGAAGATGGGAAAGTTTATAACCATACCACACAGATATCGCATATATGCCAAAAGACAGATATAAGGGTGTTAGTCTTCCAAAAGAAATGGTTGAAGAAATTGAAAGAATAATAAAAGAAAATCCCGAGTTAGGCTATACCTCCATAGCGGATTTCGTTAAGGAGGCTGTCAGGGACAAACTAATAAAGTTGAAGCAAACGCTTGCAACGTCAACATCTCAATAACTTTATCAAACTTTATCAGCTTTGGTTGAGGTCTATTTAAATTCACTTCGCTAATAAAATTCTCAGAAAAGAGTAAAAGAGAAAAGAAGAGAAAAGAGGATTTTTATAAAAACGGATAAATCTCTACTAAACTTTATCAAACTTTATCACCTTATATGGATAAAGTTTGATAAAACTCATCATCAACCACTCAGAGACCCATCTCTCCGTTTTCTCTCTACTCCCTTCTCCATTTTTTTCGATTTTGGGAGATAAAAATATTGACGACGTCGTCGAAGACGGTTTTTAACATCTTAAGAATCGACCAACCAACATCTTCTTAGTTTAGCAAATTGTCTAAGAGGTTGTCTGTTAAAGCATTCTTTAACAACTACTTTGAAGTCGGTTTTAATGTCGTATAAGAAGATAGACATTACTGTTGAGGATATATCAGACTGATACTTTGTTGTCTGATATATTACTTTCAGCAGTCTGATATAAATATATATCAGAATTAGAACTTTAATACAACAATCGACCAACCAACATCTTCTTTGTTCAGTTAATTGTCTAAGCAATTACATGTTAAGGCATACTTTAACAACTTCTTTAACATCCAGTTCTCAAGGTTATAATTCAACTAGAGAAGCTTGAGTCATGGTAAGACGTTAGGGCAGTCTTTAACGACCATTTGATACGGAATGGTTTTAATTGATGGAATTAACTTAGGATGTGATGAGCGAAGTTATTGACCTTCTAAAGGAGATCAAGGAAAAGATTGAGGAAATAGACAAGAGGCTAAGAAGGATAGAGGTAGAGCTTTTTGATGAATTAAGCGATGAAGAGTTAAAGGAACTTGAAGAGGATTTAAAAGCATACAAGGAGGGGAAACTGGAGTTGATTGACCTTGAAGAACTCGAAGAAAGATACTTTCAGGGTTAAAATTAGTCGGAAAGTTGAGAAATTTTTAGATAAACTTTCGAAAAAGGATAGAGAACGAATTTTAAAAGTTTTGAGAACTCTTAGAGATAATCCCTTTGCTTTAGATATAAAGAAGCTTGAGGGAACTGATTTTCACAGGATTAGGGTTGGTAAGCATTTTATAATCATTATCTACATCGATTGGGAAAATAAAGCTATAATAGTTTTTAAAATCGATAAACGAGAACGAATATACGATAGAATCTAAAAATATAGATGGTTAAGCCATGAAAAAGGGGAAGGAAAGAGTTGTTGGATATGTATCTAGAAATATTAAAGAGTTAATTAGAGAAGCTATACGCTCTGGCGACTTTGCTTCAGAATCCGACTTTGTCGCTGAAGCAGTTATCAAATTAGCTTACGAGTGGAAAGCTAAGAAAGAGAAGAAGTTAGAAGCTGTGGAGGTTACTAATGATTGATTACATGTAGGTTACATGTAACTGAGATTAGGAAAGTATTTATTCGCTCCGCTAATAAAATTCTCAGAAAAGAGCTTTCTTGAAAAGAAGAGAAAAGAGGATTTGTATAAAATTGCATGTATTTAACTCTAATTGCATGTAACCTACATGTATATTATACATGTAGGTTACATGTATGTGATTGTATACTTCTCTTTCACCAATCTCTCCATTTCCCTTCTACTCCTTTCTCCATTTTTATCGATTTTGAGAGATAAAAATGTCGACGACATCGTTGAGAACGGTTTTAGCAACCAATCTTTTTTAGAAAGGTTTAATTTTGATTGTTTTGTTGGAGGTATTATGTCTAAGAAGGTATGGATAGCGATATTTCTTGTAGTTGGTTTAGCTTATGCTTATCAGGCTGGATATCTCAAAGATATTCTGAAGCAATCTTCGGTTGAGAAGGCTATCAACCAATTAGAACGGAAGGCTGAAGAAACTACGAAGGCAATAAGTCATTTTGAGCATAAGGAAAATTCGAATCCTAAGGTTGCATATCTTAAGCATTATCCTGTGAAAGTTTGGTATGATATACAGCCAAAAAAAGAGATTAAATACTGGTGGGGAGGTAAAGAAAAAGTAACAGCTGTTTACATTCATTTCAAAAATATGGGTTCAAAAAGGGTCTCTTTCATCGTAGATCCTTTTATGGGTGTTTATATCTTGGACAAAACTGGTGATAATAAATACATTGGTCATTGTAGGAATAGTAGTGTGATATTACATCCAAGTGAAATGAAAACTATTGAGGTTGATTTTTCTGATAGGCTACCAAATGAGGGGTATTTATTTATAAATATAAATTACGTTAATATAACTACAATACATTTGGGAGAAAATTTATCTGGTACTGAACTGGGAGCCTATAGAGGTTCGGAAATTATAAAATTATATTTTACAATAGATTAAATTTTCTTCATATTTTTGAGCTTATATTTTCGTATGATTGCGTATCCTGCCGTTATTGGTATTGAGCAGAGGAATGCGGTAGCTATGCAACGGCCTATTTTGAATGGATCGCCGTAAGCTTCGATTATACTTCTTCCATGTAAAACATCGAGAACGATACTGCCGAGAATGAAAACTATTGCCAAAATCAAAAAGCTATAAATGAAAAAATCTCTAACACGCATACTTACCTGAGATTCTTCCTGTAACTATTGCTACCCCAAGCTTGTTCTTCCCTCCTCTTAGCGCCGGAAAGTTCGGGTTCTTAAACCATCTTTCAAGCTCCTCCAAAGTAGGATGTCTATTCTGGAACTCTTTCCATTCGATGGCTGAGATTTTGTCTCCTTTTGGATTCTCTTTTGAAGCAGGGACAATTATAACCGGAATAACGCTAAATCCTTGATCCAAGTATTCTTTAGCCGTCGAGAATAAATCCATTCCTCAGCACCTCCGTAAGCTTGCATTTTTCGGTTAGAAAATCTCCACAAATGGAAGAATCAGAATAACAGGATGATGGTAAATCCAAAATCTTTATAATCCTCCTTCTACTATACTTCTCTAAAAGCTGTCCGCTCCGACAGGTTTCCACTTTTCATCCCTCCGATTCTATTTTTTCTAAACGAACACCAAGAAAATCGGCGTAATGCTCAATTGCTCTTCTAATGACTTCAGAAGCTGAGTTATGAGCAATAGGCTTGGAGTATTTTCCTTTTAGAATGGCTTCGAGTATCCTAATATGCTCAGGATAGACAGTTATGGAGATCTGATACTTGTTCCACTTCGTTTTGATGCCTACCATTTCGGAACCTCCTATCTACACTGGATATTATGTTCACAGTATGGACTAAATGTTTAAATAGTTTTTGCTGTGAACTCAGTTTATGAAGTATAAATTACGAGAGATAGCTGAAGAAAACAAGAAAAGAATTCTTTCGGCACTTTACACAGGGCCTAAAACATGGAATGAATTACTTAAAATTACAGGATTTTCAAGAGGCACACTTGCAAAACATCTAAAGAGGTTGCTTGATGAAGGTCTAATTTCTGAGGAAATCGATCGAAGAGATAGAAGAATTAAAATTTATCGAATCAACGAGAAGGGGTTGGAATATCTAAAGGATTTTGTAATGGGATTTGTGCTTTATATAAAATGGATTCTACAGATTACAGATTTTATAAAGGGTAGAAAAAAGCTTGATCTTAAGGAGATTTCCCGGATGATTGGCGATCATCTTCTTGTGTCTGTCTGTATGGGAGAGAGTATGATAAACTCCTGCCTTTGCGCTCTTGAACTTTTCACAAAGTTATTTCTAAAGGAGATATTTGAAATTAAACCCGAACATAAAAAAGCTCTTGAAAACATCTCTATATACAACGATTTAAACTATCTAAGAAGTCTAAGCACTGAGGAGTTAATTAAGGCTATAGTCGATTATGTTACCTCCTTAGCGATTGAAAATTACGCATTAGAGAAGGGATTAGAATCCAAGGAAATATTGGAAGAAATAGATGAAATTTTTGGAAAACTATCTGAAGATAAGAAGAAGAAAATTATAGAAGAAATAAATAAATTTACTAACATAAGAAAGAAGTATTTAGATAAACTTTTAGCTTTACCACCCCCCATAAGTTCCATTCTAAAGGAGGAGATAGAAAAGGAAATAAAAGAAATTTCATCAGAAGAATTAAAATCAAAACGTAAAAAAAATATTAGAAGAAATTACTGAATTTTTTTAAATAACCTTTGTAGAATGGTGTTACCATTTTGAGGTAGCGCGCATAAAAAGTATTCACGCTACCTACGTTGCTTATTCACACTACCTGTGCTACCTTTCTCAAACTCTTCTCTATAAGGGTTATCTCCTCGAAAGAAAATTAAATAGAAGACTTGAATAATAATCACTTCTACATCCTGCAGGTAGCATGGGTGGTAGCATGACCCTACGCTACCCCTCACGCTACCCACGCTACCTGAATCAAAGTCCTTTCTCCTTCCTCTTTTAGCCGAACGGGATTTTTATAAGGGACTTGAATAGGTAGCGTGGTAGCGCGCCATATACACAAACCCTTAACTTGAAATCACAAACGCAAAAGTCGGTGCTACCGCGCTACCACGCTACCACCCTGACAACAGTTAACCCAAAACCCCATGCTACCGCGCTACCGTGCTACCTCTAATAACTAATAGTATTCACATAACAAAAAAATGTATATTTGCATCACTCTCCTTTAGTGATGATTTCCTGCATTTGGTGAGCGTTATATTATTATCATTATATATTTAATGTTATCAACTACCTGCACCAAACCGGAACCCTTATTTTTATTTCTACGTATAGATGAATTATGCCAAAGCGAGGGACGACTAAGACGAAACTCACTCTGCGTTTCTATTCATATTTAAATTTTTAATTTAGAGCCTCCTGACTATGCTAAAGGTTGTCAAAGCTGAGGACGTCCTCAGCCCTTGCGGTAACACCAATCACGAGGCTTATAGTTTATAAACCCACGACGCTGGAACCATTGCCGGGTTATTATATTTCATAAATCTCGTGAGAATAGAATATAACCTCATCCGCATCCTGGAACGAATGGACCAATACAGGACCTAAAGCCAATCTCCTCTCTCGTAACTTTCCGTTATTCATTATAAAAGCGATTATATTTATCCCGGAGAATCCGAAGGATTAGAGTGTCCCCCAGATTCTGGGGGATTAGGCAAGCCGAAACCACTAAAAAATTAAAAAATGCAAAAATCGACTTTTGCGACAGTAATAACATAAAATAATGTAATAATATAGCTGGAAGGCTGTTATATAACATGGGTTTAGATTGGCTTTTTCGCTGAAATCTCCGATCTAACGGCTTATTCTCGTTCGCTATAAAAAGGTGTTATCGAACGGATTAGTTTCGATTCGAGCGAGGTTGAAAATTTCGCAACCTTGCAATTCTACAAAGCGTTTATTAAAATGTAAATTATAATTTTGCTAAAATTTAGGGGAAGATTTTAACCCAATCATCGTCCAACTCGGCGAATAAATTAGCGTCCACTCCTAACTTCTTAAGCAACTTTTCCTTTTCATCGAGCAGGGTAATCAGCTTTTGGAGGTCGTCCATGATTTCATCGGGATCGAACTTTTCGAGCAAAGGAGACATATCTCCCTCTACGTGGTTGTAGAACTCCTTGTAGCTCATTCCGTACTTCTTCTCAATCTTTCTTATCTCTTCGTCTATTTCTCTTAGCCTCTTTTCGATCTGTCTTTCCAACTTTAACATATTCTCCCCTCTTTCTGTTATATTTCCAAACTCCTCTTAATTCTTTAGGTTTTAAAACGATTTTAATAAACTTTTCTCCGATATGGATGTGTTTTGTTTGTTTTCCTTTGAATTCGTGATTGTTGAATCCCAGAAGAACTTTTCTTCCGATTAAGATTCGTAAATACTTTCCACGAGGAGTTTTTCTTCTGATGATTCGAATCCACTTCATAAGAGTCCTAATTTTTGCATTATTGTTTTGATGTCGGTTTCAACGATTTTCTTATAGTTATCGACGAGTTTAGCCTGATTTCTGAGCAGATCGATTTCCAGAATTATCTTTCTGCTTGGGCGAGGCTTTCCCATTCATTCCACCTCCTCCAGCAATGCGAGTAGGTTAAGTTTTAGATCTTCTAAAGTTCCGACGAGGCTATACAGCAAGCTTTGAGAATCGAGACCGTTTGCTTTGAAATACTTAAGAACGAATTTCAGTTTTTCAACGTCGAAGTTTGGGATTATTCTAACTCTGTATGCTTCATCTTCGTCGATTTCAACAATTTTCAGTTCGGCGTTCCAGAGGGTTTTCACGATTTTACCTCCTTCCAAAGACCAACCACAATGTGCCAGCCAAGCAGAAGATCACGACGATATACAGTATTTTAGCTCCTAATGAAGGAACGAACGTAATTACTAAACCCGACAGAAGCAAGCACACGAAAGCCATCGCTGGGAGTGAGTTAGTTCGGATGTAGACAATCCCAAGTGTGAATGCGATAAAAAGCAACCAAGCAACATCGCCCATAGGCTTGTATAAGTTAACAACGGGAGCGAGCCATCCCGCTTGGCTGATGTTAGATATGTTTGCCGGAACGTAGGTAAAATTCTGTAAGGACTGTAATTGAGCCGTAAAATTGGGTAAAGTGAGGTTAATACTCACCAACGTTGATCACCCTCCCTCGAATCACATCAATGACCCAAAATACGAAGGATAGGTAATTTATCACCATAAAACAATATCCTAATCCGTCTGGTAACCCCAGACTCACAAAAATATTGTTTAATGTAACGCTAACGTAGTATGGCGCTAATAATGCTACTTGTATCACTAATAGTATGCCCGTAAATAAAGACCAACCCCATGAACCCGGATTAATAAGCATTTGTGTTGGATCTTGTGCTGAAATATTTTTCATTTCTTTTTGAATGTCATTGTATGCTTCTTCAATTCCTTTCAAGTATGGACTCCACTTTTCTGGGAATATGCCTGTGAAATTTGCCATTAGTATTGCGATGTTTATGAAGACCATTGCCTGCCAAACCTTACCGAAGTCAATCAACTTTAATCACCTCCTATCTCTCCACCAAACAAAGAAACTTAACCCTACAATTAATGCGAGCACCCATAATAGGCCTTGCCCAAGTGGTAGAATCCCCATTGCAGTAAACACTGCTGCCAAGCTGAAGCTGAGGAGCAAACCTACCGGAACGTGGGAACGTTTAAACAACATAGCAACGAACAGGCAGAGTCCGCCGAAGAACATCGTTCTCAGCCATTCCGGTAGTTGCTTGATAATTTGCACGTTTATGAATATTTTAGCGTTAGCTCCTACGATTACTCTGAATTCTACAGCTTCCATTGAGTTCTGAGCTATGAAGTGAACGGTATACGTTTCGTTAGGCGAACCGATGAAAGTGAATTTGCCTTCCGGTGTAGTTGCGTCGGCGGTGAATACTAACGCTCCAGAACTGTTGTAGATCTCTACTTTAGCGTAGCTCGTTGTTCCCTTTAACGTCTTATACTGTATTGTTATAATTCCGTTATTATTCGTTATATTATATATGACAGGTGCGTAGTTAATAGGTGTGAAGTTGAGAGGGGTTTGAATTGTCAAGGTTATGCTTGTGGACGTAGGCGAGCTGATGTATCCGACTGTTCTGGTTTCTTGTCCGTTGGTAACGTAGACGGTGTAAGGTTCGTTTGCTATCAGGTAGTGGCTGGTTTTCATGTCGGCTGTGAGTTTCTGCCTATCAATTTCCGTTAGCTTATCTCTTGTGATGAATTTCTTTATTATAACATCTCCTCCTCTGAATGTGTTGGTATAATCGATTATTTGGAGCTGAACTAAAATAATGTTCTGAGTTGGGAAGTAAATCTTGGCGGAAACGTTCCCACCGGATGGTACGTATACGCCTATCTGCCTAACTACTCCGTTGCTATCCGTAACTCTCAGGTAAGCTTTACCTTCGAAAACGACCTTTAATGTAGCATTGCTCGTTACGCTTGTGTTTATGTTAGATGTGGCTAAGACGTTGTAATTGGCATCGAACAGAGTTACGTTCAGTATGCCGTGATTTGTAATGGGAGAATTGGTCAACTCGTCGTAAACCGTCACGTTGACGGTAGCTGGAGTGAAAACGGCTTTAACGGATACTGTAACCGAACCGGGAGGCAGATCTGCGATATACACCGTTATATACTGTACTCCGTTTACTTCGTTGCTGTAATACTTATAATTGCTGTATTCCGCTCCGTTAACGTAAACTTTCAGGTAGAACTTGTAAATTGGAACTCCAACGGCTGAAGTGTTGAATTCTACGGTAGTGTTTGAGGTAGTCGTTCCATCTGGAATCGTGAATGTGCTTAGATTTACCCACATATAGTCGTAAGTTACGATTTCGGTTTGCGGGACATCCAAGACGTAATCGAACTTGATTATTGCGTTGAAGTTTCCTGAATTAGCTGTGAAGTTAGCCCAGTTAGTTCCACTGATGAAGTAGCTGGAGTTTACGGCCAAAGTAACACTTGGGTTGGTTGCGTTGAGATCTCCAACATATGTTACGTTGTTGCTGTTGAGAGAAAGCGTTGGATTTGTTGCGTTCTGCAGAGGTAATACTTCTGGAGTTCCGAAGTTTGCAGGATCGGCGAGCTTTGCTACAATTAAATTATCATAACTATGCACAGTGTATATGTCAAAAGCACTATGCAAACCAAAGTAGCCGCTCGTAAGACTTGTATCAGTTACATCAGCCCATAGAGTCCATGTCACTCCGTCTGTTGAGAAGTAAGCCTTAATTGAACCTGTGCTTGCATCAAACACTACTTTAATCCAACACCATGTGTTAGCAGAGAGAGAATAAGGGTATGTCGCTAATGTTGTTGCAGTCCCTCTAACAATTTTCATCAATTCCCATTGAACTCTATTAGCTGTTGGATAGTAGATATATCTTGCAAAGTATCTGTTTCCGAGTGGGTCTGTTGGACTACTGCACCACACGAGACCAGCTTCTTCAATTTCTTGCAAAGTTCCGAGATTTATTTTTACCATATACACTCCTGAAGACAATGTAATATTTTTCAAAGCAAGCATGTGTGTATTGTCTACTGTCATATTGTGTGTAACAATACCGTTTGCTTCACTCCATCCAGAGGGGTCGTTTGTCGGAGGAGAACCATATGGATACCAGTCAAATCCAAGAACACCATCCTCGAAATCATCTCCGTAAATAAACGTCTTTGAAATATCGTTGTAGGATGATGGCAACGCTGAAGGATTCCCGTAAGCGATGTTTAGCTCTGAACTTCCTGCTGTCAGGTTAACCCAAATTATTGCTGTTTGATTAGTGTAATCCCATTTTTCAATCCAAAAATACATCTGATTGCCAGAATCATTGAAAACTCTGATGTCCGCCCCTGTCGAATTAACAAGACTCCAGAAATTGCTATTCGTTCCTGACACCTTCAAATTACCTTCTGCATTGTAAATTTCCCACGTCGTTCCCGAGATCACTATTTTATACTGTGCATATTCTGTTGTTGGAGCTGTAAGCGGGAAAACCATGCAAGCCTTCCAACTGCCTCCTCCAGAATTGTCAAATGTGTATCCTCCTTTGGTTCTAAACGTCACATACGCATTGCTAACCGAACTAAGATAATCAAGCTGAATCTGGTTGGAACTTCCGTTGGCAAAGGGATATGTCTTCTCAAAGTGAGCTTGAACAGTAGCGGCTTGTGCAACCTCTATGCATGCGATTAGAGTTAGGATTGCAAGGATGATAATTCTCCTCATGGATTATCACCTCAGCCATTCGAATTCTTCTCTTTTTGTCAAGCGAGCTAAGAACCAGATGAACAATCCTACTGAGGTTATCACACCAACTATGCTAAGGGCCATAGTTGCGTATCTGAACAATGTGAGCGATTCATCAGTCCATAGGTTAGCCTGAGATACCGTAGAGTTGAGGATTACGACGATGGGGTAAGCTACGAACGAGTAAGCTAACAAGACGAATGCCAAGCCCGTTATCAGCATTATCAGCGCTCCAGCTATACCCTTCATTCATCCCACCTCGATTTTGTCGAAGAGGCATACTTTAAGAATCCAATAACAGCAAAGAAGAACATTAGAAACGGAAAAATGGGATATAACGCCTCGTAGAAGCCGTAAAAAGCATCAGCGCCGGGTAGACTCGTGAAACCGCTATTCTTCGCCGTGCTAATTGCTGAACCGTATAGCGGTTCGATAAGATAGAACCAGACGATGCAGAATACCCACATGAATACGAAGAATGTCAGCCATGCGTATGCTGAACCTCTTCTATCCTTAAGCACCTGCATTCACCTTATCACCTCCTTAAACAATTTATTGAACGTATTATCAGCGGTAATGACGAGTTTGAATGGGTCGTAAGCGACGGGATTGACCTTTACTCCTTTGCGAATGGATTTCCATCCAAACAATATTTCGTCGAACGATGTTTGCTGCGGGAATTTAGGTATGAAAGGAGGTTTGAATATTACAGGAAAAGCATCTACTGGTGGCACGTTAAGCTCCTCAGTAACTCTAACGGTCTGCTTTGTTGCTAAGGCGGGAGAAAGAATTTCAGAAGAAGTCGTGCCCGTACTTAGGGCTGGGAGTTCGCCAACATAGGGCTTGAATTCTTCGAAAGGTTTACTCTCCTCGATTGGCTTAGTCTTAGGCTTAACTTTGACGTTTTCAAATGGTTTGGACATTTCAATGGGTTTAAATTCAACGTTAATTTTAAAGATATTTTCAGCGATTCTGTTAGCCTTCTCAATATTCTTACCAATTTCTGCCAAACCAACTCCTAAACCGGCACCTTTGCTTATACGTTCGAACATCTCTTTTACAGGCTTAAGAGCTTCTTTAATCATGTCGGTTATTGGCTTTTCTTCAAGAACTGGATAATCTTCGAGTGGTTTAGTATGTTCTATCTCTTCTTTAGGCTTTTCGACAAGCTCAAGCTTCTGCTTGGTTGGTGATTCTTTAGTCTCTTCAAGAATCTTCTTGTAGTCGAGAATAGCCCTCTTACCTTCTTCTGACTTTAAGAAGTTCTCCCATTCCTTGTTAGCCTTCTCGATCGATTTAAAGTATTCTTCTGGTCTGATTCTACCTCTTTTACCTTCTAAAATCTCCTTATAATCCAAAATTGCCTTTCTACCCTTTTCAGATTTGAGAAATCTTTTCCATTCTTTATTGGCTTTTTCAATCGATTTAAAGTATTCTTCAGGATTAATGCTCCCTCCCTCTTGCAGGCTCTTAATAGTTTTTGCAAGCTCTTTTCTGTATTCTTTTGTCATCATTCTTTCGATTGCTTCCTCCTTAGCGGGCTTCATTTCGACTTCCCGGATGCTCTCTGTGAGCCTGATCTCCTTCTCCTTGGGGATAAGTTCTTCCGGTTTTACCGTCTTACCTTCGAGTTTTTCAATTTTCTTTGACTCTTTGAGAATTTCTTTGGTGATATCTGGTCTGAATTTAACTTCGACAATTCTTAATCTTTTAGGAGTTTGAGCTTTGGGAACAAGCTCATCCTCTACCTTTCTAAGATACCTAACTCTTGGCTCTTCCTCAAAATAAGCTTCTAACCCTTTCTTTACGACCTCATCAGCCTCCTTTAGAACTGAGCTACTTAGTTTCAATTTCCTTGATGATGCTTTGAACGTAATGCTCTCAACGCCTTCTTGCTTGAACTCTTTATGCAGTTTCTCAAGAACTTTTCTTCGCTCAGAAGGAGAAGCGATAGTTTCAGCTTTTACGTTAACCATTCTTCCCTCTTTTTCTCCCATTAAGGCAGAAGAGACATCTTCTATTGTTTTGATTTCTTTGACAGGTTCTGTTCTATGGAACTCTATTTCAGCCTTACCAAGTCCTTTCTTAACTGTTGTGAATACTTCTCCGTGATGTGTCTTCTCTTTAACAATCTCCTTGACTTCGGCAAGCGTTTTAGCATGCTCTGGAATTTCAAGAGATTCAACGCTCTTACCGAGCTTCCAACGTTTCTCTGTAATTAATTCTACCTTTCTGAGACCTTTATTTGTGATATCAAGCATTTCGGTTGGTGTATCAACTCTAAACGCTACTTCGTGTGGTTGTGGCGTTTCTTTTTCGTATTCAATTATTCTTGCACCTTTAATTACCGTCTGACGGACCGGAATTACTTTATCAGTAACTTTTGCTATTTTATCAGTTGGGATTTTACTAACTATACTTTCAGCAGCGGGTATCAAGCCTAAAATTGCCGCAGATCCTAATAGTTCTGGCCAACTTTCAGCTGTCTTTATTATAGTCTCAGCTGGTTTTGTCAAAATATCATACACAAATGAAGGTGTAGATACAACAGCAATAGGTGCTAACACAGCACCATGTGCAATTCTTTCGCCTGTAGTGACTTTACTCATTTTTATAGCTTGTTCGCTTGGAGTTTTAGATATAGTTCCACTTTCAGTCAGAAGAGTTTGGCTAATTTTAGCTCTTTCTTCTGGTGTTCCGAAAACGAAATTAGTTATTTTTGTAGATATGTCTTCCAACACCTTGTTATATTTCGCTCCTAAATCTAAGATGTTCTTAGGAATTAGTTCATTAACGGATTTTCCTGTGAAAGCTCTTGTGATTCCACTAACTCCTTCTGTTGCAATCAAAATAGCTCCAGCCTTTGCTCGTTCTATTGGATTGGTAGAAGTATCTATTGTTTCTAAGGCATTTAATTCAGCTTCAATCACTTTAGCTTGAGCTTTTTCCGCAGAGGATAGATTTTCCTTCTTAGGTTTCTGCTTTAGAAGAGCCTCTGTAAAACTGCCAATCTTCAAGCCCTTAACTTCAAGCGTTCCCTTGAATTCAGGATGCCTTCTTAGAAACTCCTTAATCCCTTCATCTCCCTTTTCTTCCATTAACTTTTTAAGTTCCTTTTCGTATTCTTTGAGCTTGACTCTTAAGCCTGTATCTCTACCTTTGAATTGCTTAGGTTCTGATGGCTGTTTTTTAGGTTGTTCTGATGGTTGTCTAGGTTCAAGAATGAGTTTAATCTTACCATTCTCCCTAATTACATCCTTTATTCGTCTGTTTTTAAGCTCTTTAGCGAGTTCAGGATGCTTTGCTAAAAATTCTGGTAAGCTACCATATTTCCACGAGACGTTTTCAGGTCTGATGACCTGATATGTATAACCTTGCTCTTTTAACTGTTCAGCTCTAATAAAAGCTTCATCCTCTGTTTCAGCTCTAAACTCTATCTCTTTTCCGTCTTTCCAACCCCTGATAATGTAATCGTTCCGTCTATTTCTGACATCTCCCTCGTTAGCCTTATTTAGTTGTTGTATTTGCTCTGGTGTCAAATCGGGCTGTCTTATTTGTTGCTTGTGTAGTTTGTTGTAGAGTCCAATATCAACCCATGCTTGCAATTCAGGATCGTAGACAACCGATTTAGTCGTGTAAAGATTTTGCCAAGCTGAACTTGGCTTTACCCATTGTATTTTTACCTTATCACCTTGAATATCCGAAACTACTGGAATAGCTCCTTCCCAATCGTAAATATTTGTTTTAAAAACATGCCAGCGACCTTCCGCGTCTTGATACCGGTGAACGAAAGGATGTGTTTCTTTCTCTTTCTGAATTTCTTGCTGAATTAGTTGTCTTAATTTATTAAAATCGGGTGTCAAAATATTTCACCTCTTTCTCAACTTCGAAAGAGTTATAGCTAAGTTTATCTCCTCTTTTCTTCTCTTCGAAAGCCTTTCATAATAGCTCGTGTGCCTTAGCTTTTTCAGACACCTTATGTTTATTTTTCCAGATTTTGTGAACGGTTTTTCATCTGTAACTTTTTCTATTTGCTTAGCATGCTTCCTTAACCACTTTCTCAATGCTCCCGGCCTTTTTATTGCCTTTTGAATCCAATTCTTACTTTTATTCCTCTTCTTCGCCATAAAACCACCTCATATACTTATTTGCTTAGGGTTGTGAACACCTGGAGCAGGAGTAGGTGCTGGATTCGGATGTGGAAGAATTCCTCCGCCGCCGTTGTGCAGAGCCATTACTACAACATATAGCGCCATCGCCAGTATGAAGAACAGCATTCCCGCGGAAACTAATATTTTCAAATAATCGACCATCTCACGTTCTCTTTCCGCTCTAATTGCTTCTTCGTACTTCTTGAGCGCTGAAGCTATCATGAACGCATTGTTATTTACTGCCCAGTTATATGCATACTTTGGATTAATCGTAAAAATGAATTCAATCCCTTTCTCAAGATAATGCTTTACGACCTTGAAAGCTTCCTCAGGTGAAATGCCGTTTTCATGCGATTGCTTCAGCATTCAACCACCTCCTTAGAAGAAACCTCTACCCTCGTGTATCCTTTCTCGAGGGCCTCCTTAACCTCATCAAAACTAATTCCAAGTTTTTCGAGAAGTGTGATGTCGGCCATCGCCTTTGGATTGATTGTCTTACCTACACCTCTGTAAGCCAAAAACGTTGGAACACCATCGAGGAATGCTCTATCGTCGTTGGAACTAACGAGATATCCAAGCCTTTTCCTGAGCCAGATCCATCCACTCTCAAACTTACCTATAAGTGGCCTAATCGTCCCATCTTCAAACCATATAAGCAAGAGAGTTCTTTTCTTTAGCTTAGCTTCGAAGAGTTTTAGCGCTGTGGGCGTCATCATTCTTAGCAACCCCATCTGAAAGCTCCCCAGCAACCCTGACATGAACATCAGAAAGAGTCCTATCAATTGTCCTGTGCCTTTCAAGGCAAAAGTCATCCCGAACCCTACAAGACTCAATATAGCTGGAACTACAATTCCTAAACTGATCAGCACTACAACCACCTCCTAAACCACCCTTTTCTTCCTCCTTCACTTCCATTCCCATCAGCTGAGAAGTGTTTGAATTCCTGAATCGTCTTAACTGTCAACTGCAGAATTTGTCCGTATCTCGACTTATTCAGCCTCAGCTTAGCGTAGAGATGCTTCTGCATCTGTGTTTTGATTATGTGCAAACCCAATCGGTCTATCTCACACGGCCTGAAAGATAGGGCCAATTCCAAGTCTTCTAAAGCGGATGCAACTAATTCAAGCTGTTTGATCTCTTTCTCTGTTAAATACGTAGATGCAGCATCGAATCCTGTCAAAGCATCCCTAAGCTGTTTAGGGATGTCGTGCGGGCTCGCAAAATAGAGAGCTACTGAGCCATCTCTCGGTGGACTGATTGGATAATATTGCTGAGACTGTGTAGATTGATGAGATGAAGAGCTATTACTTTCTATTTCCTCTTTTTTCTTTTGTGCTCCTTTCAGAAAGTTCATACTCTATACACCTCCTCTCCTTCCTCTACACCTCTCCTAACTTGATATGTAATCACATTCCAAAGCTGAAGAATTGTAAAAATCGCAAAAGCTACGAATAGCATCGACAAGACAACTTGTGTAGTGAAATCGAGATAATCGTAAGTATAAACAACATAGGTTGTGTTAGTAGTCGTATTCACGGTTTGGATATATCCTGAAGGAAAAACAGCAACCCAAGGGCTTAGCACATTAGCTAAATTGAAAACAAGCGAAGCAGAGAGCAGGCTAATTCTTCTCGTGTAGCACCCTGTTATATACAATACCAGACCACACCCCATTAAAAAAATAAAAATAAGATAATTCATATTTTACGACCTCCTACCCGTCAACCTCATACAATATGTATCGTCACACCCCTATGCCTGTGGTGATGCGAGTGGTGATGAGATCTTTTCTTGTGATGTCTCTTATGTTTCTTCCCCCCATGATGCTTCTTCCTTCTCGCCAAACCTAACACCTCCAAACCTTATATCCCAACTCCTCCTCTTCCCCAACCAATCAAGAGAGCGATTATGAAACCGGCCGCCATTACGATCGCTCCGATCAAGAACAGTGCTAAAGCGTTCCAACCTGTAGCTCCCATGTTTACAAACGTCTGATACGCCTGTCCACCGAGGTATTGATACGTTACATTTACAGGTGTGGCTGTTGCGGTTGCGGATGCTAAAGCACTCCCAGCGATAACGGTGATCGTTCCATTCGTGTAGTCGACTGTGTAGTCCGTCCCTTCTTGATATACAGTCGAACCGATCGAAACTATAACCGTTCCCTTCACAATAGGTTTATAACTTAGTTGATATGGCCCAAGAGAAGCAGTAGAGTTAATCGTTATCGTTTCAGAAACTTTCGGAGTTATTAGTTTGACATCTAAGCTATTGTAGAATGCTCCGAAGACGATCCCTCCTATCATTAGTATTGCTAAGAAAGTTATTACTGCAATGGCAGTTCTTGCCCCTGTCATAAGCCCCTAAAAATAAATTACTGTGAGGAGAGGGTTAGACACCCTCTCCACCACTTCTTCCCCAAGCAACCAATAGAGCCAAGATGAATCCAGCAGCCATGACAATTGCAGCGATGATGAATAAGTTAAGCGCTGACCATCCTGTGTTTAGTGTGTTGGTGA
>JALSOD010000036.1 GCA_026986655.1 Caldifarciminota bacterium
AGTCGTGATCAATAATTTCAAAGACAAAGATGTGACTGTACATGTGGTTGATCACTTTTATGGTTTCTGGGAGATTGTACAGTCTACCCACCCGCCACAATTGAAAGATGCGTATACTGTTGAATTTGTGGTGCCTGTAAAGGCCCATGACAAGACGGAGCTTGTTTACAGAGTTAGACAGACATGGTAGATGTTCTCGACCTTGGTTTATCTCCTTACGGTGACGTCTGGAGATTACAACTGGAGCTTGTCGGGAAGAGGAAAAAAGATTTGATAAACGACACTTTAATACTTGTTGAACATCCCCATGTGATTACACTTGGAAAGCATGGAAATAATGAGAATATTAAAGTATCAAAAGAAGTTCTGAAGGAAAAAGGAGTTGATTTTTACGTTGTTGATCGTGGAGGTGATATCACATATCACGGTCCGGGCCAACTTGTTGGGTATTTGATATTTAAAATTCAAGGTCACATTGGCGGAATTAGAAAGTTTATTTACTTTATTGAAGATTCCATCATCGAACTATTGAGGAGATACAACATCAGTGCAAGTAGAAACGATAGTGAGATTGGCGTGTGGGTTGGAAATGACAAAATTGCAGCACTTGGATTGGCTCTGAGTGACAGTGTCACATATCATGGATTTGCTCTCAACGTGAATACAGACCTCCGATATTTCGACCTCATAGTTCCCTGTGGATTAAAAGACAGAGGTACTGTTTCTATGAAGGAAATACTCAATTCAGAGATTGACCTTGAAAAAATTAGGGATGAATTGGCGGAGATTCTGATTTCGAATTGGGAAGCCAACTCACTTCGTGTATCGTAGTTAAATAAACAGAAATCGGCTCCACACTTTATCGAAATTAATCTACGACTTATCATAAATAAAGGAGCATGGGAATGGAGAGAAAACCTGAATGGTTAAAGGTAAAATTGCCTGGAAGTGGAGAATTTTCGGAGGTAAAAGCCATTATTAAGCACTACCATCTTCATACAGTGTGTGAGGAGGCAAAATGTCCCAATCTGGGTGAATGCTGGGGTAGTGGCACAGCAACCTTTATGATCCTTGGTGACATGTGTACCCGTTCTTGCAAGTTCTGTGCAACAAGAACCGGGAATCCTCATGGTTTTCTTGAGGATGATGAGCCTGTTCGTGTTGCTATGGCTGTTAGAGAAATGGACCTTGATTATGTGGTTCTGACTTCTGTTAATCGTGATGATCTTGAAGATGGAGGTGCCAACCATTTTGCAAGAACGATTAGAGAGATTAGAGAGGCTGCTCCGGATGCTTTAATCGAAGTTCTAATACCCGATTATACTGATGAGGCACTGAAAGTTGTGGTCGATGCAGGGCCCGATGTACTTGGTCATAATATCGAAACTGTAAGAAGATTAACTCCAATTGTGAGAGATAGGAGATTTTCGTATGAGAAATCTTTGAAAGTGCTAAAGCAGGCAAAAGAATTTGATCCTCAAATCTATACAAAATCCAGCATTATGTTAGGGTTAGGTGAGACACGAGAAGAGATTATTGAAGCGATGAAGGACTTGAGGGATATAGCTGTTGATTTTTTTACGCTTGGGCAATATCTTCGGCCTACGCCCAGGCACTTCCCAGTGGAGCGTTTCATACCACCTGAGGAGTTTAAAGAGTACGAGCAGATCGGCCTTGAAATGGGATTCATATATGTGGCTTCTGGCCCACTTGTGAGAAGTTCTTACAAGGCGGCAGAATTTTTTATAAAATCTGTTGTGAAAAGGTGACTGATGTTTACACTTAAGAAAATAAACCCTGATATCTTGCTAAAAGACTTGAATCCAGAGCAAAGAGAGGCAGTTTTGCAGGTTGATGGTCCCGTTCTTGTCATTGCGGGTGCGGGTTCAGGCAAGACGCGAGTTTTAACCTATCGAATTGCCTATCTCATCGGTGTTATAGGTGTAAATCCTTACGAAATATATGCCGCTACTTTCACAAATAAGGCTGCTCAGGAAATGAAAGACAGGATCGAAAATCTCATCGGAATGGATATTTCACAGATGTGGATTGGTACCTTTCATTCCCTCTGTGCCAGAATACTAAGAAGACATGCTGGATTACTCGGATACAGTTCAAATTTCACAATTTATGATAGAACCGATCAGAAAAATCTTGTAAAAACCTTCCTTGAAAACAATACGAGAATAAAACCACAGAAGCTTGTTTCCCGTATATCAGCTTACAAAAATGGTTCTTACATACCAGAGGATCCTGAAGAATTAAATCTTATGAAAAAATATGAACAAATAATGAAAGAGAATAATGCACTGGACTTTGATGATCTCCTACTTCTTACAATAAGACTGTTTGAGGAAAACCCTGGAGTTAAAAACTATTATGCTGAGAAGTTTAAATATGTGCATGTGGACGAATACCAGGATACGAATAGAACACAGTACAGATTGCTTTTACATTTGTCATCTGTTCATAGAAACATTTTTGCAGTTGGAGACGAAGACCAGTCCATATATGGATTTAGAGGTGCTGATATTCGTAATATTCTTGATTTCGAAAAGGATTTCCCTGAGGCAAAGATTATCAGATTAGAACAAAATTACAGGTCGACCAAAAACATTTTGAAAGCTGCAACAAAAGTTATTGCTAATAACAGATACAGAAGAGGGAAAACACTCTGGACAGAGAATCCAGAAGGTGAGAAGATCAAGTTAATATCTACACGTGATGAAATAGAAGAAGCTGAGAAAGTTGTTCAATACATTTTTAATTCTGGAAGACCTTACAAAGATTTTGTTATTTTGTATAGAACAAACGCCCAGTCAAGAAGTTTTGAACAGGTTTTAAGAAACTATAACATCCCTTACACAATCGTTGGGGGAATAAAATTCTACGAGCGGAAAGAGATCAAAGATATCCTCGCGTATCTAAAGATACTCGTTAACTCAAGGGATGAAGTATCTTTGCTTCGGATAATTAATGTTCCTCCCCGGGGAATTGGCAAGAAAACTATCGAGTTTTTAAGGGATTTTGGGCATAGAAACAATTTTAACCTGTTTGAAACTTTACAGTTTGCTGAAAATTTTGGTGGTATAAGGGCCAACACAAAGTTAAGGATGATGGAATTTTACGAAAACATTAACTTTATGAGAGAGTATGCCAGAGAGCACAACGTCTATGAGGTTACCAAAAAGATGCTGTCGATAATGGAGTACAGATCCTACATTACTTCAACATTTGGTGAGAATTCGATCGAGGCTGAAAGCAAATTGGAAAACATAGATGCTTTACTTGGATCTATAGCAAGGTTTGTTGAAGATGTGGATGAGCCAAGTGTGGAGAATTACATAACTTCTATATCTCTTCTGACTGATATTGATGAATGGGATAATAAAGATAACATAGTGACACTGATGACTGTTCACAATGCGAAAGGTCTCGAGTTCCCTGTAGTTTTCATAACTGGACTTGAGGAAACGGTTTTCCCCCATATTTCAAGCTTTGGAAATGATTACGAGTTAGAAGAAGAGAGGCGTCTGTTTCACGTAGCTCTAACTCGTGCAAAAGAGAAAGTAATACTGACGTTTGCCAGTAGGAGATCAATTAGACCAAATTCAATTCTGTCGGTTTCAAGATTCATAAAAGAAGTTCCGGAAGATATAATTGAGCAGGACGGTGTATCAATTTCATTTACTCAAGAGAATGTTTCTACTGTAAGATATAAAGTTGGTGATAATGTTTACCACAATTTATTTGGATTTGGAAGGGTACTAAAGGTGTCAGATGGAAAGGTTGAGATCAGGTTTAAGGTTGGAATAAAAAAGATAAGAGAAGATTCCAATAAGTTGAGGAAAGTATGAAAAAGTTAATAGCTATAACAATTTTGCTTGCAATAAGCTTTTTTGCATTGACTTTTGCGTACTCTATGTATCAAAATATAAACGCAAAAAAGATGGAAAATTTGTCAGAAAACGTTTTTAAAAATATCCAGTTGGAAATTCTTGATGCAACTGGTGAAAAACATGATTCTGTGTTAAGATTTATTAAGAATTTTTTCATAATGATGAATTTTGATGTTGTGTACGCCGGGAAAGTGCCAGATACGATTAAATATACCTATGTGGTTGATAGAAGAGATTCAACGATGACTGAAGCAAAAATTGTAGCCAGGTTAATAGATGTTTCAAAAGTTTATTATAGTATGGATGAAGACTCCGTTGTTAACGTTTCAGTAATATTGGGAAAGGATTACAAAAGAATAGTGTCAAAAGTGGAGGAAAAGTATGGTTTTGGAAGGTAAAGAGAAGAGGTTGGGATTTACCGGTTTGAAAGTCTCACCAATTTGTCTTGGCACCATGCAGTTCGGGTGGACAGCGGATAAAAAGCAGTCATTTGAAGTGCTCGATGCTTATTTTGAAGCCGGTGGTAATTTTATTGACACTGCTGATGTTTATTCAAGATGGGTTCAGGGAAATCCTGGTGGAGTTGCAGAAGAAATAATTGGAGAATGGGTAAAAGATAGAGGTGTAAGGAATCAGGTTGTTATAGCCACGAAAGTCAGAGGTAGGATGTGGGATGGTCCTAATGGTGAGGGGTCATCAAGATACCACATCAGGAGAGCT
>JALSOD010000037.1 GCA_026986655.1 Caldifarciminota bacterium
ATAAGCATCGCGAGGGAATTTAAGGAAAGGGTAAAACGACATGGTGGAAGGGTGGTAAGAATTGAAGATTTTGAGCGTCTTTTTGATGGAGTTTACTCCACGGGACAGCTTGGGACAATTCTTGTTGAGCAATCAATGGTCATCAAAACCTCACCCGGTCTTGTTATCATCACAGGTTGTTCACATCCGAAGATTACTAAGATTGTTTCCCATGTAAGGGAGAATTTTCTCGATGAACATATTTTCCTTGTTGTTGGTGGTTTCCATCTGCTACATAAGGACAGGGAGTACATTGTGGATGTTATGAAATATCTAAAAGAGATGGGTGTGGAAAAAATTTCTCCCTCTCATTGCTCAGGAGAACTTGCTGTTGAAATCGCTAAAGAAATCTTTGGAGAGGAGAACTATATTGACTCAGGAGCAGGTTCTATTATAAATATAGAGTGATGATTAGAGATCTAAAAATTGACGAGCCATATTTTCTCAGAAACCTTGTTATTTACCCAATATTGGGTGGAAATGG
This sequence comes from Caldifarciminota bacterium, assembly GCA_026986655.1. GTDB lineage: Bacteria > Hydrothermota > Hydrothermia > B15-G9 > WFZT01 > WFZT01. Next base: position 524 of record JALSOD010000037.1, read on the forward strand.
CGGTAGTTTTTTGACGTTAGAAGAGGCAAAGGAGAGAGGACTACTATCGATAAGAGATACCGGTGTGGTGAATGAGGCAGAATTTGATTTTGACGGTGGTGGGAATGTTTTTGTCCTTGATGGTGAGGAGATTGTTGGTGCACTTCAAAATAGGGTTTTCAACACCTCGATGGTGGCATCGAATCCGGTGAGTGTCAGGGTGCCAGTGACCTGCGTTGAGCAAAATAGATGGGGCGGTAACAGAGAATTTTTCCAATCTGGAGTTGTTGCTTACCCGTCACTCCGTTCACTTCTTGCATCTTCAGTAACAAAATCTCTAAAGGTCAACAGGAGTTTTAAAGCTGATCAATCTGCCGTATGGAAATCAGTGAGAAGCACATTGAGTAGTCTCCGTGTAAACTCAGTCACGAGCTCCATGCATGATGCTTATTCAACCCTGAGGGACGATATAAACAGGTTTGTGGAGGATGCTGAATTTTCAGAGGATACACGCGGATTTATCGTTGTAGCAGGGGAAAAGATTCTTGGCATGGATATTTTTGTGGGACCTGATTTGTTTAAGAAAATGAAGAAAAAATTGCTGAGGGGCTACGCTCTTGAGGCTCTCGGTGCCATGAGAGGTGGGCAGGGAGAGCCTGATGAGACTGAAATGCAAAATTTTATAGATTATGTTTTTTCAAGAGACTATATGGAAACAACAGGTGTTATAAAAGGAAAAGAATTGAGATTTGCGGATAAGAAAGCCGTTGCCCATGCGCTAAAACTGGACGATGAGGTGATCCACTTTGCAGCTTTCCCGGTCTATTGAAAAAGACCTTAATACCCTGAAAGAAGAGTTCACGAGTCATATTGAAGGTATTTTTTCAACTAAGGATTTTAATCTAATAAAGAGGGCGCTCGATTTTGCCTGTGAAAAGCACAGGGGACAGTTCAGGGCTTCTGGTGAGCCTTATATCACCCATCCCATAAGTGTTGCCCTAATACTCCTTGATTTGAGGATGGATGCAACCACCATTGCAGCCGGTCTCCTTCACGATGTCCTTGAGGATACCGATACCACTTCTGAGGAGCTGGAGGAAGAATTTGGGAGAGAAATTACTTTTCTTGTTGAGGGTGTTACCAAAATAAGGCAGATACCCTTAAATGAACTGGGTGAGGCGAAGGAGCTTGGAAAAGTTTACAAGCAGAAGGTTGAAACCTACCGCAAAATGATACTCTCAATAGCGGAGGACATCAGAGTCCTGGTAATAAAATTAGCGGATAGGTTGCACAACATCAAAACACTTGATCCTCTCCCGGATGATAAGAAGAGAAGGATCGCGCGAGAAACGCTCGAAATTTATGCCCCACTTGCCCACAGAATTGGAATCTGGAAGATTAAATGGGAGCTTGAAGACCTATCTTTCAAATATTTAAATCCTTCTATTTACTCGGAACTTGCGAGAAAGATTAACGAAAAGCGTAGAGATAGAGAAAAGTTTCTGGGACTTGTTGAATCTCAGCTTGGAGAGGAGCTAAAGCGTCGTGGAATCGAGGCAAGAATTATATCTCGCCCCAAACATATCTATTCCGTGTACCAAAAGATGAGGAAAAAGAATAAGAAGTTTGAGGAGCTTTACGACCTCTATGGTATAAGGATCATCACGAAGACAAAGGAAGATGTTTACAAGGTGCTCGGGGTGGTTCATGAACTCTATCAGCCAGTGCCTGATCGATTCAAGGATTACGTTGCGAATCCCAAGCCAAATTTTTACCAATCTTTACATACTACTGTGGTTGGTCCCGACAATAAGTTCATTGAAATTCAAATACGCTCTGAGATGATGCACGAAATTGCAGAATTTGGAATCGCAGCCCACTGGAGATACAAAGAGGGGGTAAGGAGTGGAGCGGAGACTCTCAAGCTTATGGGATGGTTACACAATCTAATTGAGCGTTCCAGAAATATCGAAGACCCGCGGATTTATTACAGAGTTTTGAAAGACGAGTTAAAGGAAGAGGACATTTACGTTTTTACCCCGAAAAGAGAGATAAAAATCTTGAAAAAACATTCTACCCCGATCGATTTTGCTTACGCTGTGCACACTGAGCTGGGACACAGGGCACGGGGAGCCATTGTTAATGGAAAATTAGTACCCCTGAATTATGAGTTGAAGAACGGTGATATCGTTGAAATCAAAACCGGATCTGTACCTTCACCGAGTCTCGATTGGTTGAGGTTTGTGAAAACATCCTCTGCCAGACAGAAAATTAAGGCTTACTTCAGAAGACAGGAGCGCGAGCAGAAGATTTTGAGAGGAAAGGAAGAATTTATGAAGATTTTAAAGAAGCTCCTTCCCTTTGATCTCGATTATCAGGAGGTCGCTCGAAACATTCTCCCGGACCTCAGAATGAGACAGGAGAACAACCTATTTGTTCAAATAGCCGAAGAAAAAATAAGTTTGAAAGCCCTAAAGAAAGTGATTTTGCTTAAGTACGTCCCTGACGAGGTAGAATCTGGAGAGAAACAGCTAAAAGAAATCCTTGAACAGGAGAAAATTTCCACAGAGACCATGGATAGGTTGCTCCCAAAGGTTATTCGGTCTCTGAATATGCATGCGGAAGAAGAGTTGTACTACGCGATTCACACGAGGAGAATTTCGAGAAGGAAACTCGTCGGGAAGATCCGAAAATTTCTGCCACAGCATAGGTACATTCGTTCAGGTGAGAAGAGACCGCTTGTCGAGGTGAGTGGTATTAAGGGTATGGAGATAAAATTCGCAAAGTGCTGTATTCAGCTCCCCGGTGATGAGATTGTTGGTATAGCAACAACTTCTCACATTGTTACGATACACAGAAAAAATTGCCCTAATGTGCTCCATTATCGGGGAAGTCGGAGCCGAATTCTTCCGGCAAAGTGGGCAGATGACGTTGATTTCTTAAGAAAGGTTAAGGTGAGAGTTGTCGCTGAAGACCTTACTGGACTCAATAAGTTCTTGCTCGATTTGAGCAAGGACAAACCGTCAATGTTTGGTAAATTCCAGGTTTCCCCAAGTATCAAAGGTGTCTACGGGGGGAATTTTATAGCTGATCTGACGCTGAATGTGAAAACGAGGGAACAGCTTGAGGAGTTGCTTGGTCACATAAAATCTATCAGGGGAGTTGTCAAAGTTCGTCCTATCTCCGGCGCTGATTGACCTTAGACGATTCCATTGGCCCGTCTGAAGAGCCACTCAATCGCCATCAGGATGATAACAATCAATAAGGTAACCCAAGTGTTTCGCAGGTTTATTCTCTTGCTTGTTTTTTCAGGCTTTACGGTTGCAAGTATTGCCTTTAAATCCTTCATCGAGTTTACAGTTTGCCCAAGATTACGGAGAAAATCGAGGTTTACAACTGGTGTGGCAGTCTCCATCTTATTGCTTTTTACATCCAGGGGGATATTTTCAGTTTTTAGAACTCCTTCGAACCCCTTGAAAATAACGTGGGCCTTAAATTTTCCCGTGTCATTGAGAGTCACAAATGTTGAGTACTGCCCGTTCCCCGTATATTTCATCTGGTAAACTTTTTTGCCGATTTTAACAATAGGGAATAGAGTATCTATTGGATTCCCGAATCTATCATATGCGTAAGCGGTGATCGGTATCCTCTCTCCGGTTTCAAACTGTCTTACGGGTGTTTCCACAAAGAAATTACCTTCCGGAATAAGCCTGGAGAATACAGCGTTCAGTATTTTTGCGTAAGCGTTGAGATCAAAAAGAGAAATTTTGTAGAAATCGCCACTCATTAGAAGGACCATGTTATGGTAAATAAAGAGAACGGGGATCTGACGTTTCCCCATTCTTGTGTAAACTAAGTAATCCGCATCCGGTGGATATCTGTTTAAAACCCACAGGTATCCAATAGGATTGAGGGTAGAATCTTTCCACACAGGGTAAATCTCTCCCTTTCGCAGCATCGAGATAAAGGTTCCACCGAGCAATTTATCAAGGATTTCGGGCTTGCGTGAAAAGATGATTAGACCTCTCCTGCCGGATAATAGTGGTGCTATAGCCTTTGAGTCAGGATCGATGAGGATGTAAAAGTCGTAGCTATTGAGATCGAGA
>JALSOD010000038.1 GCA_026986655.1 Caldifarciminota bacterium
GTACCAAACAGCCTTGATTTTGCAACCCCAATGGTGGGTTTTCTAACTATTACACCGAAATGTGAGGCAATCCCCAACCCCCGGGGATGTGCGATTCCCTGACCGTCTATTAAGATTAAATCCGGTTCATACTTGAGATTTCTATACGCCTGGATCAATGCAGGTAACTCTCTAAATGATAAAAATGTAGGGATATATGGGAAATGGGTTTCTAAAAAAGCGTAGGAAATCTCAATGATTCTAAGCTCCGGGAATTTAAGATTGACACAAATTCCAAGCGTTTTGTCATCAGGGAAAGAGGCGTCACAACCCGCGACAATTCCTACACTATCCTTAAAGTCAACCAGTAAAACCTTATTCCTCAAATTTTTTTGTAACTTAATTAATTTCTCGAGCATTACAAAAATTTTCCATCTTCGTTTAGGTTTTTTCAAAACCCTATTGATTGAAAAATAAATAATTCTTGAAATGAAATAGTTCGAGAATTTATAATAATTTCGAGACTTTCAAAAGACAGGAGGTGTATGATGAAAAATATAATCCCTGTAGTAATGTTATTCCTTGTTCCCCTGTATGCTCAGAGCAGTTATACTCTGGAATGGGCAGACACTACCAATTTTAGCTATTGGGATGTTGGACAGGGTATAGCTGTATCGACTAACAACGAAGTATATGTTACAGGTATCAAGTGGAACGGATCAGATTTTGATGGTGTTGTGATAAAGTATAACGAAAACGGGGCGATTTTACGCATTGATACCCTCGACATTGGAACTTTCGAAGAGCCATTTGATATAACACTCGATAATTCTGGAAATGTGTACATTACGGGATTTATAACAAGTGGTTATAACTACAATTATGGGATAGTGAAGTTTAATAGTTCAGGTAACGTTGAGTGGATTGATACGATTCCAAATGGTGCTGACCCCTGGGCACGCTCCTACATAACTTATGATGGAATGGGAAATCTTTATGTCACAGGTAATATCGTCACACCCGATCTTGATATATTCCTTGTAAAAATAGACACAACAGGAAATATTATCTGGATAAGAACTCTCGATTTTGGTCATGATGATGATGCAATGAGTATTGCTTACGATAAAAATAATAATTTTGTTTACATTGCTGGAAAAAGTAATAACGGAGCAAATGATGACCTGTTTATAGCAAAATATACTGATTCAGGAGAGGTAGTCTGGACAAAGAGAATAGATTTTGGAGGTGTGGAGCAGTTTTGGGGTGTTGCTGTGGATCACAATGGATATGTGTATGCGGCGGGACTTGTTCATAGAAGCAATCTTGACATAATTGTAATGAAGTTTAATCCTACAAATGGAGACTTGTTGTGGCAAACATTTTTTGACAGAGGATGGGATGACTATCCTCGTGGTATAGTGGTGGATGATAGTGACTATATTTATGTAGCTGGAGGATCTCATAATCAAAACAACACGGACATATTAGTTTTAAAATATGACCAGAGTCAGAATCTTGTATGGGCAGATACAATGGATCTCGGAAATGAAGAACATGCAAATGATATTGCGCTGGACCAGAATGGAAATATTTTTATAACAGGTGTATGTTATATTTCCAATAGAGATATCATTACGCTTAAATACTTGAAGGCCCATACCGGAGTTAGTGAGGAAGTATCGGGTAGTTTTTATCCTTTAGCTATAAGTACTTTTCAGATTAAAAAGCTTGATGCAAACTATAAAGTTGATTATCCTTCCGAAATTTCTATTGTTGATGTTACGGGGAGAATAATTGAAACTCGTCGAGTGTTGGGCCAAGGAACGATAACTATCAAAAATTTAAAAAGCGGAGTTTACTGGGTAATCCTTAATCAAATGGGAAAAGTATATTCGAGAAGAGTGGTGTTTGTGAGGTAAGAGTAATAAGACCATAGATTTTCCTTAACAATTAAGATAAGGGAATGATGGGAGGTGATAATATAAAATCATCGCTTCACCTCTTGTTAAACTAATGTTTAAAATATTTAGGACAGGTTTTTTGTTTACATGATTAGTTCGGTGTAAAAAGCGTTATAATAAATCAACAATAAGTTATTTAGGGGTGTAAGAAGTTGATATATCTTCCGGATGAATTTCCTGAGGATGATTCTATATATGATAAAAAATATGCGGCGATTGACCTTGAAACCACCGGCCTTTCTTTTAGAAACGACCGTATAGTGGAGATCGGTATTGTTGTATGGAAAAAAGGAGAGAAAGTAAAAGAATTTGCCACTCTTGTTAACCCAGAACATCCCATATCAAAAAATTCCTATAGAATTCATGGTATAGATGAGAATATGGTTAAGGACTCACCAACTTTCAAAGAGATTGCGCCGAAAGTGTTTTCTATTCTCAATGGAACTATCATCCTTGGATACAATATTTTTGCTGCGGATCTGTCTTTTTTGAATAAAGAGCTCCGTGATGCCGGTCAAAAGCCGATTTTTAACCCAATTATTGATACCTATCTCGTTTCCCGTAAATGTTTCCCTGGTCTCAAAAGCAGGTCATTGAGATCTGTAGCTGAGAGTGTGGGAATAAAGGTAACCTCTACCCATAGAGCCCTTGAAGATGCAAGACTTACAATGAAAATCTGGCTAAAGATGCTCGAGAAATTTAAGGCCCTTGGAATCGCAACTTTTGGAGAGCTGAAAGAATTGGGCTATCTCAATGGGAGAATAAAGAGAAAGGCCCGTGAAATCCTTGAATTGGCAAAAGAAACGGGTTTTGTCAGAATTGTTTATCAGTCTCCATACAGTGGCAGGACGGAGAGAGTGATTGAGCCAATTTCTATCAGGGGAAGCAAAATAGACGCATACTGCTACTTGCGTGAGGACTTCCGCACTTTTGAACTCTCCAGAATTGTTGAAATAAAGGGGGTAGGGTAGTAACAGTGAGAAGTTTGAGATCTAAGGCTCTTAACTTAAATCTGACGGTAATAGCCAAAATGCTTGTTGTGGACTAATTTTACATTTAGCACAATTTGGAGAGTCAAACCTCACTGTTCCTAAAATCGTCACTACAAGTGAGTTTCAGACTTTGTGAGCAAATTTCAGTTTAATCGGGAGAAGTAGTCAGACGCTTCTGAAGCGTATATTTTTCTATCTTCTTAATAATCATGACCCATATAGGGTAGTGAACGCTTAGATAAATTGTTTTTCGTGGTAGATTCCTTTATTACAAAATTCTCTTTATAAGTTTTAACATCCTGTAATCTTAGAGGGAATTGTTTTCTTACTAATCTTTAGATGATTAATTTTAACTTTGCAAAGATTCTCCATATGGGCCAAAAATATCAATTCTTCCTTTTCTCAGTTCTTTTCATAATCTCCTCGCTACTTTTTTAAAATAAAACTTTTCCCTCGAGATATTTTAGATTTAACTTCAATGCAAATTAACTCTTTGAAATCTGTGTCTAAAATCCATTGGTTTTTATCAACGAACGATTTAAAAGCATCTTCTTCGTTTATTCCTTCACTCTCGCCTAAAACTTGAAAATTATCAACATCCGGGTATGTTTTTTGTGGTGAGGAGTAAGTAATGCCATCTGGCGTAACAAAAAGAAATAATTTCTTCTTCATTCTATCACCTCTAAATTAAGAGATCCAAGAAGCATATTATATGTATATTCACCTTCTTTATCTACTCGGTCAAAACCATATTTGACAAGTAAAATTCTAGGATTTTCGATGAAGTGTTTCGGAAAATCTTTAGCAATTAAAACACCCCCTATGGTTTCACTCCCAAATTCTTCAAGGTATTTCTTCAGCTGTTCTATATCTTTTCTATATGCCCTGCCTGTTTTAACTTCAACTAAAATGTATCTGTTTCTTCCAGTGGGATGTTTTAATTTAACAAATATATCAACATAACCTTCTGATAGTGCTTTTTCTCCAAGTACTTCAAATTCCTCTGGACCATTATCAGCATTGAAATTGTTTAAAACCTGAGCGAGTATTGCAGATTTAAATTTCCTTCTGATGAGTGATTGTAAGATGAGTTCTTTGAAATAAAATTTTTCGGGTATTTTCTGAAGTTCACGTTTGAAAACTATTTTTGGCTCGAAAGTCTGAGTATTTAATTTTAAAAATTGCGTTTTACCGTTAAAAAAACTTCCCATTTCAGATACATTATAAAAGGTGATAGTGTCCGCTTGGAAATGTGTTTTTCTATAACCACCCCTCAATAGTAAATTCTCAGCTACGTAAGAGAATTCTGGCCTTACCATGGGTTCATCCAGTTTCCTTTCTTGTCTTAAAAATAGTCTGTAAGGGAAGTAATAAGTATTCCCTGACATTTTAAAAGTTACGGGTGGCCAGGGTGGAAGAGTTTCTGCATTTTTAAATGCAAGCTTTCTAACAACACGGTAAAGATTCTTAACTCTTGCACCATAAAGAAATGAAATGTAATCCCCCTCATTGATATCTAAAAAAGTCCATAGACCATTTATGCTATTTGTAAAGCCAGCTATAGCATACTTCATACAAAGTTCAAGGTTTCTACGATTTGATACAGATACCAAAAAGTAGTTTATCTCTTTATCATGTAGAATTCCCATCTTCA
>JALSOD010000039.1 GCA_026986655.1 Caldifarciminota bacterium
GCGACGTTGATAAACCCCGAAATCTTGCAAAGAGTGTGACAGTAGAATGATTAGAAGTATGACCGGGTTCGGGAGGGCCCAGGATGACATAGAAAATTTTAAGATCACTGTTGAGATTGTCAGTCTGAATAGTAGATTTCTGGACTTACATGTCTACCTGCCTGATTGTATTGACCATCTCGAAACTCCTGTCAGGAATCTTGTTAAAAGTAAGTTATCAAGAGGACTTGTAAAAATCAAAGTCAAAATTGATAAGCTCCCTACTTACCAGCCTGAAATCGAAGTAAACACTGATGCACTTAACAAATTAATATCCACAATCGAAAAAGAAGTTAAAGGTAACTATCAGATCGACATATCCGGTCTTATCACTATTCCCGGTGTAATTCAAAGAGAAGAGACCGAAAAGCTTGAAGATGAAGGTAAAATCTTTGAACTCGTGAACAATGCTCTCGATGAAATGATAAAGTCGCGAGAAATAGAAGGAGAAAAAATTAAGCAGGACCTCGAGAAAAGACTTGAAAATATCTCCAAATACCTGGAAAAAGTGGAAGAGCTCAAAGAGATTGAAATTGAGAAAAGGAAAGAGAAAATCAAGGAATCCTTTGCCGAATTGAAAAACGAATTGGAAGAGGATTCACAGCTTGATGCCAGACTCAGCACTGAGCTCGTGTACTGGGCGAACAAACTTGATGTCAACGAAGAAATTACCAGAATAAAGGCCCATATCAAAAACATGCTTGAGATAATAAACAACTCTAAGGAACCTGTGGGCAGGAAACTTGACTTTTACTCACAGGAGCTACATAGAGAGATTACAACACTCTCTAACAAAAGTGTTGACGTGGAGGTCATCCACTACACTATTCTTATGAGGGAGGAGGTGGAGAGAATAAAGGAGCAGGTGCGTAACATAGAATGATTAAGCACAAGCCAATCCTCATAGTTATATCTGCCCCCTCCGGCTCTGGTAAAACTACGATCGTGAAAATCGTCAGAGAAAAATGTCCCGAAATTTTCTATTCCGTTTCGGCAACTACGAGAAAGATGAGACCTGGAGAAATCAACGGTAAGGACTACATCTTCGTCTCCCATGAAACCTTTGAGGATTGGATAAAGAACGGAAAAGTCGTTGAATGGGCGAAAATTTATGGAGAATATTACGGTACGCCAAAAGAGCCAATAGACAAAGCACTAAAAAGAGGACAGGATGTCATTCTTGATATCGACGTTCATGGAAAACGTTCTCTTGAGAAAATCTACGGAAAAGACGTCGTAAGCATCTTTCTCATTCCACCCTCTTTAGACATTTTAAGGAAGCGATTAATTTCTCGAGGGGCAGAGAGCAAGGAGAAACTCGAACTCAGATTGAAACTATCCCGTGAAGAGATGAAATGGGGATATGAGTATGACTATATTGTCATAAATGACATAAAAGAGAAGGCGGCAGAGAATGTGATATCGATAATAATGGCTGAAAGAATGAGAAGAGAGAGGATTTTGAATCTAAAAGAGCTCCTTGAGAATGAGAACTAAAGAAGTCCGAATAGGTAAGGTAAAAATTGGTGGAGACAACCCAATTGCAGTTCAATCAATGACATCTACTCTCACCCACGATGTGAAATCGACAGTAGGACAAATTGAAAGACTTGTTAATGCAGGCTGTGAGATCGTTCGGGTTGCCATTCCAACATGGAAAGACCTGCGTGCCTTCAAGGAAATAAGAAAAATCTTGCCGGATGTCCCACTCGTTGCAGATATACACTTTAACCACAAACTTGCCATTGCGGCCATCGAGTCGGGGGCTGACAAAATCAGGATTAATCCTGGTAACATTGGTGGCAGAGAAAGGGTTAACGAGATAATAAAAGTTGCTAAAGAACACAATGTTCCCATTAGAATAGGTGTAAATTCAGGCTCTCTTGAGCTTGATTTAATAGACAAACACGGCGGAGTTACAGCAGAAGCAATGGTGGAAAGCGCCCTCAAATGGGTGAAATATTTTGAGGATCAGGATTTTACAGACATTGTCATATCAGTGAAATCGGCCTCTGTTCCTATGACAATAAAAGCTTACAGAGAGCTTTCCCGTAAAACACATTACCCTCTCCACCTTGGAGTTACTGAAGCAGGTCCCCAATACATGGGCATCATAAAATCAGCTATCGGGATCGGGACGTTACTCGCAGACGGTATTGGAGACACGATAAGAGTCTCTCTAACAGCAGACCCTGTTGAAGAGGTTCGTGCAGCATGGGAAATATTGAAGGCACTCGAAATCCGGGCTCGTGGTCCCATGCTAATTTCCTGTCCCACATGTGGTAGGACACGTGTAAATCTCTTGAAAATAGTAGGAGAAGTTGAGAAATTACTTCAGGATGTCAAATTACCCATAAAAGTCGCAGTGATGGGGTGTGAGGTAAACGGCCCGGGAGAGGCAAAAGACGCAGATATAGGTGTTGCAGCAGAACCTGGTAGAGGCGTTATTTTCCGTAAAGGGAAAATTATTAGAAAAGTTAAAGAAGAAGAAATCCCACAGGCGCTCTTAGAAGAAATCAAGAAATTTTCAGAAGATCAATCCTGAAGGCTCTCAAGAATCTTCTTTGTTCCATACACAGCAAAACCAGGCTTGCCCCTTCTCCAGCAAGTTATAATTCTCAAATTCCCTTTGCTCGCAATTGCAAACGTTTTTCCCTCAGAAATGAAATATCCCTCCTCAGCGTTGAGTTTAACAAACGGTTCAAACTCCTCTAACGTTTCCTGAGGCACACTGGCAACTACACCATCTTCTTTGATTACAATTGCAGAATTGATACCCGGGAATACCCTGATTTCTTCAGTTAGTCTATTTTGCAAGGTTTCGTCAATGTAAACAGCTCTTTCTTCTCCCTTCTCTTTTTCTACCAACTCTTTCTCCAGACCTTTTCCTATTTCCTCAACAGGTTTAGATTCAGCCTGTGAAACAGCTTCCTGAATGTGGGATTGCACTATCTCTTCTGACTCCTCTCCAGCTTTGAGTGGTATTTCCTCCTTCTCTTCAGGCTCAGGTAATTTAAACTCTTCTGGCAGTTCGATGTCCATCTCACCCTTTTCAGCTTTCTCTTCATGCTGTTCAATCTCCAATTTTTCACCGGGTTTCTCTTCTTCTACCTCATGCTCCTCTAACAAGTCTTTATCCTCATACAGCGTAAGTCCTTCCCCTTCTTCAGTTTCCTCTTTCTCTTTTCCAATTTTTAGCTCTTCATCTTCAAAATTCCATGGGAACTTCTCTTCCTCTTTCGTTTCCTCTTTCTTATCCTCTTCGAAAACGGGAAAATCGTCAAATGAAAACTCTTCCTCAATCGGCTCTGTAATCTCTAAATCCTCCAGATCTTTATCCAATTCAACTGAAAGATCCTCGAGGCTTTTCTCCTCTTTAACTTCCTCTCCTGTTTCAACGGGTTCTGAGACCGGCTTGCCGAGAAAATGCTCGTAATCGTTAACAATATTTCTTTCGACATTTTCAGGAACTTCCCATGTTATCTCGTATGCGATACTCTCGAGGTTAACAAGTGCTTCAAGGGCCTTGTCTCCAGAATCTACACCGATCTTGCAGGAAACTGGGTCTCCATCAACCACGATAATTTCTCCCTCAGCCTCGTCTGTAAACACACGAAGTATCGCGGATTTACCCTCGAACTTCAGCATCCACAAAACATCTTTGATACTCATTTCACCAAGTGGATGAACCTCATCAATCCTTTCCACGATTTTTGTCACAATTAAGTCCGGTGATAAAGAATCAGCCACAAAAAGGTAAAAACTATCATCTGGTGGATTCGGGATAACATCCTCTTTATGTAGATATACAAGCTTTGAAAGGAGATTTACTTCTCTAAGATTAAATACGAGTTTCAGTGAATTGAACCGTTTTATCTCCTGAGGCATTAAAATTACGTCCGGTACTTCTGTCGTGATAATCCTCCGTCCCTCATCCTCCTCCCCTGCTGTAAAAGGAGAAAAACCAAGTTTCTTGAATTCTTCGGCTATGGACTCAAGGTATGGAATATTCTCACCGATGAGTAAAATCTTCTCCATATCAATACCTCCCGCCTTTTATTTAAAAACAAACGAAGGTAAAAGTCAAGAAATTACAGGCAAATTCTGTTAATTCGCAACTTTGAATAATCCTGTCCTCTTGCTCTATTCTTCCCGCTCGACTCTCTTTACAATTTCTTTATCATAGGCATTCATCACGTCGTGTCTCGTGAGAACACCAATGCATTTTTTACCGTCCGAAGAGACAACAGGCAATGCGTCTACCCCCTCTTTAATGAACAAGCTGAGAGCCTTCTGAAGATTATCCTCAGGGGTGAGATAAGGAACTTTTTCTCTCAGAACGTCTCCGACAATAAGGATATCTTTCAAATCTTCAAATTCTCCACCAAAAACAATTGACCTTAGATCATCGGTGTAGAGTATTCCCTTCAAATCTCCATCTTTTGTTATCACGGGAAAACAGGCAATTTTCCTAAGTGCAGCCTTTTTCAGGGCATCCTTGACTTTCATATATTCTGGAATCTGAATCACATTTTTCTGAGGGGTAGA
>JALSOD010000040.1 GCA_026986655.1 Caldifarciminota bacterium
CCCTCAAAATTCTTTTGAGTTGAAATTAATGAAAGCACACAACGTGAAAAATACCTATTCCGTACTGCCAATCACCTTTGAAAGACAGGTAAGGATTGCCAGAGATCTGCGATTTGACCTTGTCCCAATTAAGGAGGCTGGAATTTACCTTGAGAACTACAGAAGGGCAAAATTACGCGTGACAAACGCCTCCGGAATCATAATTGCATCGGTGAAAAATACATCAGTACCTATGTTTGTCTCTCTCCCACTTGAGAGAGGGATTTACAAGGTTGAGAATTCGACGAACGACGGAATATATGAAGTACGTAAAAAACCACTAATTATCGGAATCCTCCCCAAAAAATCTACGATTATTTACAGGTTGAAGTGAGTTAATCAAACAAAAATCTAACAGTATCACCCACGGCGATGCGGTGTTTTTTAAACCATCCTTTGTTCACTTCCAGTGCATACTTTGCAGGAAATCTGGAGATGTGGGACTTTGTCGTCATTGGCTCCATTTGCTGTATATCAACAATTATGCCATCTGAATTGATGAAAGCAATTGAAAGCGGAATAAAGGTGTTTTTCATCCAGAAAGAAAGGCGAGATTCCTGTTCAAAGATAAAAAGCATACCATTATTTTCTGGCAGGAATTCCCGGTACATGAGACCGATTTCACGTTCCTCTGGTGTGACAGCTACCTCCACGAATAGGGTATCGGATTTTATAACAACCTTCGCCGTTTTTGGTGATGAGAGTATGAGTGTTAGAAGTAAATAAATCATTGGTTTCCCTGAAGGAGTTCCCTTAATCTTATGGCGTTAAACACTGCAAAGGCTTCTGCATCGTTGTTAAAATACACATTGACATCACTCACGTCGGTTGAAATTCCCCGGATATAGTTTGCCAATTCCCTCAGGTTTTCTTCCCCATAATTTCCAGCGTATAGGAAATCTTTTCCATGCATTCTGATGTACACAAAATCAGAAGTTATCCATTTTGGGCAGGGGAGCTCAGGATGATCGATCTGGACAAATCCAATTTTGAACCTCTGGAGAACTTCTTTAACTTCATCCGAAAACCAGGATGAATGTCTGAATTCAAAGGCAAACCTGTATCCTGGAAATTTTGCAAGAAGTTTCAGAAATTCTTCAAGCCTATAGATATCAACCTGAAACATTGGAGGGGTCTGGAAAAATATCACACCTAACTTTGAATTTAGAAGGGACACTCTTGACAGAAAAAGTTTGAGATTTTCCTCCACCTTTCTTAATTTTTTCCTATGAGTGATTAATCCCCAACCTTTAATTGAGTAGACAAAATTTTTAGGTGCTTTTTTCTGCCACGAAATGAAATTCCTCTCCGGCGGAAGTCTGTAAAAGGTTACATTTAATTCAACAGTGTCAAAATGGTTTGAATAATATTGGAACCATTTATTTTTAGGCAGATTTTCAGGATAAAAAATTCCTCTCCAATGATCATACATCCATCCGGAGGTTCCAATGTATACGCTCATTCCCAATTGACTTTTGATTTTACAATTTCATCAAGCTCCAACAAAGTTTCAAGAAGTGATTTTAGGTTTTTTAGGGGCAGCATGCTTGCTGCATCTGAAAGGGCCTCTGGTGGATTTGGGTGGGTTTCAATGAAAATTGCATCTATACCTGCGGCAACACCGGCTCTCGCAAGTGGAGCGATGAATTCAGGCTGTCCCCCACGAGGATCGGAGGAGGGGATTCCGTAAACTCTTATGGTGTGTGTGACATCAAATACAACTGGATAGCCGGTCTTCTGCATTATTCTGAATGACCTCATGTCAACTACAAGATTGTGATAACCAAAATTTGTACCTCTCTCTGTCAAAAGAATATTGTGGTTACCCACAGATTCGATTTTCCCGATAATGTTTTTTACATCCTGTGGGGCAAGAAATTGACCTTTTTTGACATTGACAACCTTGCCTGTCTTTGCAATTTCAAGTGTCAGTCGGGTTTGCATTGAAAGGAATGCCGGAATTTGAAGTACATCCAGCACCTCTGCTGCAATGGGAACTTCATCTGGATAATGTACATCTGACAGAACGGGTACACCGAATGTCTCCTTCACTTTTCTCAAGATTTCTGTTCCCTTTTTGACACCTGGACCGTAGTAGTTTTTGACGCTTGATCTATTGTCTTTTGCATAGGAAGACTTGAAAATAAATCCAATTCCAAGCTCCTCTGATATTCTTTTGATCTCTTCAGCCACTTGCATCACCAATTTTTCAGATTCTATCACACACGGACCAGCAATCAATGCCAGCTTGTTCCCTCCACCGATTTCAATATTTCCAACCTTTACAATTTTTGTCCTAATCATAGTAAATTTACTATATCGTAAAATCCCAATACCTGCAAGTGATAAGGGAGGGTGTTCGAAAATTCTGAAATTACTGAAATAAATTGCACATGATCAGGTGGTTTACATCCCCCTTGCCCCCTCTAAAGAAGGGGAATTTTGGTCTCAAAAGGTCCGCCTCTCACAAAAGGAGGTCGAGAGGATTTTTCAACAAAAAGTTCCCCTTTGTTAAAAGGGGAAAGAGGGGGTGCCACTGTCCTTGCTTTTCGAACAGCCTCAGTGATAAAGGAGTCCAAAAATTTTTTAATCATTAAACTGAAATGCAAATAATCTATGATGGGATTTTGACCTTGATAATGGCAGATTTGAAGAGTTTGAATTACAAGGTTAATAGAATTCCATCCCTGGAGGCCATGTAAAGGAACTCCTGAGCAAAACCGGCGTATCTTCCAAAGTAATCACGCCAGAAATTACTAACAAATTCATAATCTTTAACACCACGAGGTTTATCTCCCAATAGTGAGCCATAAAGCTTCTCTGTAATCCTCTTAACATGTACATCTATTGGCACAGCCTCGAGCTTGTCAAGCGAAAAAAGAGCTACACAATCGGCTATTTTTCTTCCAATTCCCTTAAACTGGACAAGCTCATTTATAATCCTTTGATAAGGTTTTCCGAAGAGCCCGTTGAGATCAAATTTCCCTTCTACCAGAGATTTCACAACCTTCAATATATTTTCCTTCTGCCTTTCGCCAAATCTCAACTTCAGTGATTTGTCTTTGAAGGATTCCGATTTCTTCAAAAAATCCTCAGGTGTCGGGAAAACAGGAAATTCCTTTCCTCCAAACGAAAAGGAATTCCCAAGAGAAATAGATATTTCGTTTAATTTCTGTGCAATTTTCTCAACCGAATTCTGGGGAGAAATCATATAGCTGATCACGGTTTCATAGGGTTCCTGCCTCAAAATTGTAAGTCCGTAGTATCTTTTTATGGCATTTCTTACATATTTGTCCTTGGAAATTTCAGTGTAAATCTGATCAAGAGGGGTGTCCATCCGAAGATAGAATCTAATGAAATCCTTAATATCCAGATTCTGTCTTAGTTGGGGAACATAAACTTCACTTGCTGGACTATCGAAATAGATATACTTTTCATCACTCATTAAACGTAGCGGAATTCCGTATACAATTCCATCCCAAAATCCATCTGTATCCTTTTCACCAAATACAAAATTGCCGAACTCATCATACCTTCCCCATCTAAAGCATTGGCCAGATCTAAAGGTGTTATCTAAACTTATGAAAGGTTTATTGAGAATTCTTTTCTTCGCCAACTTCTTTCTCTATCCAGTTGAGATAAGCAGGATTCCCAAACTTTATTTCATGAGCAATAATCTCTGGCACTTCGTAAGGGTGCATCTCTTTTATTTTTGTTTCAAGAAGGGGGTACTTATCCCCAACGGTTTTAATGAAAACCATCCATTCCATAGAATTCTCAATTCTTCCATCCCACCTGTAGGTGCTATAGATAGGACCAAGAACCTGGGCGCAGACGGCAAGTTTGGCTTTGACGAGCTCAACGGCAATTTCTTCAGCCTTGAGCCTGTCGTTGACGGTTACAAACACCTGAATGAACTTCATTTTTCAATACCTTCCCTCGCAATTACTCCCTTAGTGTAATAGTGTTTGATTTCTTTCATCTCTGTCACAAGGTCTGCCGCATCAATGATTTCCTGAGGTGCATATCGACCTGTTAAAATAAGTTCAACTTTCTCTGGTTTTTCTTTGATGAAGTTCAAGACTTCGCCAAGGTCGAGCGTTTTCAGATAGATCGAAACGTTCACCTCATCTAAAATCACAATATCGTAATTTCCGGAAAGCATCGCTTCTCTTGCCTTTTTGAGTCCTTCCTTTGCCATTTTTATATCTTCTTCAGAAGGTTTTCCCACAACGAATTTTGGAGTTCCATACTGTTCCATAGTGATCCATTGGGATAGATATTTGTTGATTGCGTCGAGTTCGCCGTATTCCTGTCCCTTCATAAACTGTCCGATATAAACTTTCATCCCTCTCCCGGCTGCTCTCAGTGCGAGACCGAGAGCAGCTGTGGTTTTACCTTTACCATTACCTGTGTAAACCTGAATGTATCCTTTTTTTAATTTAGGCATTGGAAACTCCTGAGTGAGGATGGAATACCAAGGCGGCCGCCCTTTGGGCGGCCGCCTTAACTAAATTTTTCTTATTCTTCCCAGGTATCTATCTGCG
>JALSOD010000041.1 GCA_026986655.1 Caldifarciminota bacterium
TAGAGTCCACCAAGTATGTTGGCGTGCTCTGGTAGCACAAGCTGGATCATTTCAACACGTGTGTCACGAATACGAAGCATCTCTAATTACCTTCTAAATTACTTTTGATCTCAATTAAAATCTCCCTTTTGAAAAAGAGAAAAACAGGGATCTTCTAAATGTTTAATATCTCCCCTGATTTCCCTTCCTCGCCCGGGGAGATTACTAAATGTGCTCAATAACTTTAATCTATGCCCAATCCTCATAGCATACCGTAATACATCTGGACTGATCCTATTTCTTTTTCTTCTTGAAGAAGGAGAAGATTTTCTTTATTCCACTTTCCTCCTTCTCTTTTTCTTCTGACTCTTCTACAGGTTCTTGAGCGGTAGTTTGGGTTTCAACTGGTTGTGCAGAAGCTGCCCTGGATTTCCCGACAGATGCTATCTTCTCGAGCAGTTCCTTCCTCTTTACTTCGATATCTTCAACACCTTCAGGGGCTTCAAACATATCAGTTTCGAGCTCATCAGGTTTGGGACCAACCATTTTGAGAACCTTGGAAGATTCAGGGTCCACAAGACCATAGGGTTTAAAGAATTCGTAGGCACCCCAGAGAACTTTAAGAACCTTCTGAGGTCTTTCATCGTAGAGATTTTCACCCATATCTTGAGCTCTCATGCCGAACTCCAGTAGCACCTGGTCAAACATCTCTGGAGGCATTTCTGGCAGACGTGCAGCCTCTGCTATTCCAAGCTTCTTATCAACCACAAGATAACCACCTCTAACATTTCCACGTCTTGTAAGTCTGGCAATGATGTATAAAAAATGATCGGATTTTTTGTAATCCGTTATTTTTGAAGCAAATAATCTGGCAAGGTAGGGCTTTTCCTGTTCTACGGCTTTGGCTCTCTTTAAACGTTCCTGTTTCTCTCTACGTTTCTTTAATTTTTTTTCAATTGATCTTTTCTTTTTTTTCACTTTCTTTCCCATTTTCACTCTCCTCTTTGATTACTTGAATGTGGAGCTCTCTCAATTGTTCTTCATCCACACTGGAGGGTGCACCTTCAAAGAGAGCCTGTGCCTTTGTGGTTTTAGGGAATGGAATAACATCACGGATACTCTCTCTACCTGCAAAAATAGCGACAAACCTATCGAATCCAATAGCAATTCCCCCATGCGGAGGAGCACCATATTGAAGAGCCTCAAGGAGAAAACCAAATCTGCTCTCCATCCTTTCCCTTGTAAAGCCTATCTTATCCATTATCTTTTCCTGAAGCTCTCTTCGATGAACCCTGATCGAACCCGAGGCAAGTTCAACACCATTCAGGACAAGATCGTACTGCTTTGCAATAACTTTAAGGGGATCGGTGTCAAGAAATTGAAGAGTATCCTCCTTCGGGTGGGTGAACATGTGATGTGCAGGCTCAAGCTCACCAGTATCCTCGCTTATTTCGTACAGTGGAAAATCAACAATCCAGAGGAATTTTAGCTGATTTTCATCGATTAATTCGAATCTCTTTGCCACCTCCAACCTCAGAAGACCGGCAATTTTGAAGGCTGTTGGATCCTTATCTGCAATAATTAGATAAGTGCCACTCCCCTCAGGAGTGAAATTTACATATTTAGAAAGCTGTCCTGAAGTTTTCCCATTCTCAAATTTAAACCACAATAGGCCTCCGGCCCCCTGGCTTCTCGCAAATTCCGTCAGCTCCTCAATCTGCTTCCTGGAAAGATTCAAAGGCACCTTTATCCCAACAACCTTACCGCCTTTGTCGATAACGCTCTTGAGAACACGAAATTCAGTTTCTATGAATTCCTCCGTCAGGTCTTCCAATTCCATTCCAAATCTAAGATCAGGTTTATCAGTTCCGAACCTTCTGATTGCCTCGTGATAAGAGAGTCTCTCAAATGGAATCTGGATGTTGATTCCCATAACCTCCTTGAGGACACTTTTTATCAATCTCTCCACGAGGGATAGGACATCGTCCACATCGACAAAACTCATCTCGAGATCGATCTGTGTGAACTCAGGCTGCCTATCTGCACGTAGATCCTCGTCACGGAAACATCTAACTATCTGGAAATAGCGATCGAATCCAGAAACCATCAAAATCTGTTTATAGAGCTGCGGAGACTGGGGAAGTGCATAGAACTTTCCCGGGTATATTCTCGAAGGGACAATAAAATCTCTTGCACCCTCCGGTGTAGATTTTGTGAGAAAAGGGGTTTCGATTTCTATAAAGCCTCCCTGAGAGAGAAAATTCCTCACCGATTGCATAAATTTATGTTTCAGAATAATATTCTTCTGCATAATTGGTCTTCTCAGGTCGAGGAATCTCCAGCGAAGGCGTGTTTCCTCAGAGGTATTCGTTTCATCCTCCACAGGGAAGGGAGGAATCCTGGACTCGTTTAAAACCCGAATATCTTTAATCAAAACCTCAATCTCACCCGTAGCAAGATCAGGATTAACCATATCAGAAGGTCTTTCACGGACAGTGCCGATAATCTGGACTACGTCCTGTGAATTCAACTTCTTGGCAACCTTAAAAGCTTCTTCGTTCTGAGGTTCAACAACAGCCTGAGTTACTCCATATCTATCCCTTAGATCAATAAAAACCAGACCACCTAAATCTCTTACTCTTCTGACCCAACCAGCGAGTGTCACATTCTCACCGACGTTATTTTTACGTAATTCACCACATGTATGGGTTCTTAGCATTTTACCTCCCTGTGAGTGAAGGATAGTCAAGGTTGAATCGCCATCTATAATAAAGCTTCTGTCCGAAATAAGTCAAAATACCAAGGACAAGAAAGGGGAAAAATCTTAAGGAAAGATAGAGAAGAACCAGTCCTCCAGGGACTCTGTAGGCAAGTTTTACATGGAGTCCCTCAGTGTTAAAAATTGAAGATGCAATAAATGGCAGAGACAAAGTTGCAACCACAACAACAATATAATCTGCGGCCATAAAACCTGTGAGCAGAGCCAGGAAAACTAAGAAAAAGGCCAGTATTGCAGTCAGCCTTGGACCAAAAAATACCCCGGAAGTTATCTCTCCGGCCTTTTTATCCCCCTCGATGTCCGGTATTGTCGTGCTCATATAAACTCCCGCTACAGAAAAAATGTAAGGTATGGAATGCAAATAGGCACTGGCATCTATATGACCAACCGATATCCAACCCGCAAGGAAATTTAATAATCCATAACCGAAAGCATTTGCCATCATATCAACGATAGGCTTTCCTTTGAGCTTTAAAGGAGGAACAGAATAGGCAAGAGTGAGTAAAAATGAGATCACCCAAATTAAGAGAAAATCAACCCCTATTTTGATTGCAAGTAAAAAGGATACAAATTCGAGAATCAGAGCATAGGATAAGGCTGTCTTAACCGGTATAATTCCATCTGCAATTAGGAACAATTTTCTGTTTATTTTATCTGTCTCCCGATCTGTTATTTGATTGATTACGTAAGCACCTCCCATAAGAAGTGTATATGACACAGCGATCAATGTAAATTTTTGGGGGAAATGAAAATCAAAACCAATGTAAGAAAGGTGAGCGCCCCAGAAATATCCAAGAAATAAAAATGCCCAAACAGGAAGCAACAAAGTGGGCCTTAGCAGTATGATAAAATCAAAAAGATTGGTGAAATTCATTTACCCCCCATCTTTCCAGATTACCCTGAAAGTTTTTCATTCATACTCGGGCTGAACATCCAGAATTGCACGGGTACCATTAAAGAATAAAACGATCACGGAAGCTTTCTTATCAAGTAAAACACCGGATAATTTACTCTCCGGGTCGTAAAGGACGCCATCGATTACAAGCTGTTTTATCTCTGCGATACTGACTTCGTTTATTTTAACCTGCAATTCAACGCCGTTTGAAGATAGTTTTTCTAACTGCGGAAGAAGGTGTTTAAATTTCTCAAAATCAACCTCAAGGTCATAGGGTAGGATGGTTTCTCCATTTTCCTTAAAAAATATTTCCGTATCTTCTACGAGATGTGGTAGATTTTCTTCTCTCATACTGAACCCGGAAGCTAACTTGTGTCCCCCGTAGTCAATAAAGAGGTCTGATAGATAGTTAAGTAGATCCAGTGAGTTGAAGCCCTTCGGGGCTCTTACTTCTGCTGCGACCGTGCCATCGGCTTTTCTGCCCATAACAATTGTTGGAACGCCGAATCTATCTTTAAGTTTTGAGGCCAGAAATCCGAGATATCTTGGCTCAGTATTATCCATATCAAGCAATATGTAATTCCTGACCCTGCTGATCTTTCCAAGTGCTTTTTGTAGGAGCTCTTCAGTCTTAGTTTGCCAGGCTTCAATATCTTTGAGAAGCCCTTCGAGCACTGGCTTAATATCTTCCTTGTCTTTTTTGAAAAATAGCTCAGCAGAAGGATTTACACCATCCACGGATTTACCGGCGGATGCTAT
>JALSOD010000042.1 GCA_026986655.1 Caldifarciminota bacterium
CCGGTTCCTCCCCTTTAAGCTCTACGTAGGCATCTTTAAAAGGGTGCCTCCAGCTATCAAAAAGTTCTCTACCTTTGAGGTAAAGTGCTCTATTTTCGTTCCAGAGAGGCACACGATCAGCGAGAGTTCCAATAGCGGCCATAACAAGGAGATCAGGCTTTTTTTCTACAATTTGCTCAATGTTCCAGCCTTTGTAAACTTTAAGAAGTGCCCATGCGACTTTAAAAGCGACACCTACACCTGCAAGATATGGAAAGCTCGTACCTCCCAATTTGGGATTAATTACCACAGTGTCGGGTAATTTGCTTGGAATTTCATGATGGTCAGTAATGATTACGTCAATCCCCATATCACGTGCGATCTCCACCTCCTCCACTGACCCCATACCACTGTCAACAGTTACGATAAGTTTTACCCCTTGATCTTTGACAATTTCAAGTCCCTTCTTAGAGAGGCCGTGACCTTCGGTGGCTTTTGACGGAATGTAGTAAGTTGTGATACCCCCAAGAAAATCTATAGTGCTTCTAAGAACATAGGTTGAGGTAACACCATCTGCATCTTCGTGCCCCCATACACAAATTTTTTCGCGTCTTCCGATTGCAGTTAGCAACTTCCTCACTGCCTTTGGAATATCCACAATTCCCTCAGGGGGCGTAAGATTTTTGACATCCGGCTCAAAAGTTACTGGGATAAGGTCCGGATGTTTAAGTCCCCGGTCATAGAGTATTTTGGCGAGTTCTTCATCAAGATTGTACTGAATTTTTAACTTTTCGACGACCTCATCCATCATATTGAGACTCCTTGCTATCATGGCGGAGGGGGTGGGATTCGAACCCACGATCCCCTTTATGGGGATACGCGATTTCGAATCGCGCGCCTTCATCCACTCGGCCACCCCTCCGCATCACCACAATATACTTTCCCTCCAGATAATCAAGTGAATAATAGTAAGCCGAAAATCCGTATATCTCAACCATCGTCAAAAAACTTTCTGGCTCTTTGGATACTATTTTGCCAACTTTCATGAGTTTCCATAACCTTGAGTAAATGTTGGTGTAAATACCAGGCTTGAGATGGGTTACTATCCCTATTCCTCCTTCATCAAGTAAATCTCGCATTTTTTCAATAAATTCTTCATGATATCTACCAACTACAGGAAGAACCTCCATCATGATAATAACATCAAACTTACCCTCAATTTCAAGGAAATCTTTACATTCAAATCTAACATTTGGAAGCTTATTCTTCCTTTTTGCCCAACTTATCAACTCAGGGGATAAGTCAATGGAGAGTATATCGAATTGGGGAAAGAGTTTGCCTATACGTCTTGATAAAAATCCTGCCCCGCAGCCCACTTCAAGCAACCTCCCTCTTTTCAAACCACTTTCTTTCAGTATACTAATAAAACTTTTTACCGACTTTTCTCGCCATCTTTGTAACGGAGGACCTGAAAAAGCAAGCTCTCTTAGTCGCGGCAATGAATAATACAATTCTTTCAAACTTTTCATAGAAGTGAAATTATAATGTCAAAGAGTTATTCGTTGTCTTTACATGGCAAACCAGTTATTATAAAAATATGCTGAAAGAAGCGATGTTTTACGAGATATATGACAATGAACGGGTGAGATGCCTCGAGTGTCGTCAGTATTGTATCATTAAAAAGGGACGCTACGGGGTTTGTGGGGTAAAGAAAAACATGGATAACAAGCTTTATTCGCTCGTTTACGGTAAACCAATAGCTATTAATCTTGACCCTATTGAGAAGAAACCGCTTTTCCATTTTTTGCCCGGTTCAAGGGCACTTTCCTATGCAACAGTAGGATGTAATTTTAAATGCTTATTCTGCCAGAATTGGGATATTTCCCAGATGCCAAGAGATAAGTACCATAGAATTGAAGGGTATGACGTATCACCCGAGGAAATGGTTCAACTCGCCCTTAAATACCATGCTGAGGTGATAGCTCACACCTACACTGAGCCAAGTATCTTTTTCGACTACGCGTATGATATTGCGAAACTTTCTGATAAATACGGCATAAAAAATGTCTTTGTAACTAACGGGTATATCTCGCCAAAAGCACTTGAAGCTATAAGACCGTATTTACACGCGGTCAATATTGATCTCAAAGGCTGGAGTGAGGAATATTACAGGAAAATTATAGGTGCAAAGCTCTCCGAGGTTCTCGACTCCGTGAAGCTACATAAGAAACTCGGAATCTGGGTGGAGCTCACAACACTGATCGTACCAGGATGGAACGATACCGAAGATCAAATAAGGGAGATTGCAAGATTTATAAGAGACGAAGTTGGGCCAGAAACTCCGTGGCATATTTCAAGATTTCACCCTGCTTACAAAATGAGAGACTACCCTCCAACTCCCATTGAAACATTAAAGATGGCATACAGAATAGGGAAAGAAGAGGGGTTGCGATTCGTCTATCTTGGAAATGTTCCTGGAGATGAAACCGAAAATACTTACTGCCCACGGTGTGGCCGATTGTTGATTAGAAGGTGGGGATTTGAAATCTTAGAAAATCACCTTGTAGATGGGAAATGTCCCTACTGTGGAGAAAAAATTGAGGGAGTATGGAATCAAGAAAAATAATTGAGGCTGTTGAACAGGTTATAAAAGGCAAGAGAGAACAGATTGAGCTTGTACTTACTGCACTTCTCGCAAAGGGACATGTTTTAATCGAAGACATCCCCGGGATCGGTAAGACGACACTCGCTATAGCTTTTGCCAGGGTAACCGGACTCGATTTCACGCGAATTCAATTCACAAGTGACCTCCTCCCTGCTGATATCATAGGAGCCGTTGTCTTTGATAGGAAAACCGAGAGATTCGTTTTTCGAAAGGGCCCAATTTTCAAAAATATTGTCCTTGCCGATGAGATTAATCGTGCAACCCCAAAAACCCAGTCTGCTCTCCTTGAAGCTATGGGAGAAGGTCAGGTTACAGTGGAAGGAATTTCATACAGGCTACCCGAACCTTTCCTCGTTATTGCAACGGAAAATCCCATCGAGCATTACGGGACCTTTCCGCTTCCTGAATCCCAGCTCGATAGATTTATGATGAGATTTGAGATGGGTTATCCCGACGAAAACGCAGAAATGGAGATACTCCAGAACGGTAATCTGCATGAAAAGGCACGGAAATTGGAACCAATCATATCCCCTGAAGAAGTTATGAACGCACGTAAAGAGGTTGAAAATATTTTTGTAGACGAGAAAATCTTTGAATACGTGATGAAAATCGCGAAAGCCACCCGCAAAAAATTTATTTTTGGGATGTCGACAAGGGCGACTATTGATCTTGTCAAAGCTGCTAAGGCCTTTGCATACATAAAGGACAGGGATTTTGTCATCCCTGAAGACATTAAAACCCTGTCAAAATTTGTTGTTCCTCACCGATTGATAATTCGGGACTCATTTGATTTGAAATCAAGAGTTATAAAATTTACTGAACTACTCAATGAGATTCAGGTTCCAGTTTAAAGATAGAACATCCTACATAAAAATCAACAAGTGGGGAACATTTTACATTCTATTAACAATTGCGGTTGGGTTTGCAGCGACAAACACCATGAACAACCTCCTGTACCTCGTCCTTGCATTTTTACTCTCACTCATGACAGTTTCCGGAATCGTTTCAAGGAGAAACCTGAGAGAAATAGAATTCAGTGTTACTCCTCCGCCAGAGATTTACAAGAACAAACCAGCTTATTTTGTCGTAAACATCCGAAGCAGAAGAGGTAAAAAATTCAATATTTTTGTTGAACTTGAAGGTGTCAGGCAAGGTCTTCAAGTCATCGGAAAGAATGAACAACTGGCAATTCCGGTAATTTTCAGGAAAAGAGGCGTGAGGAAAATAATCAATTTCAAGATATCTTCTTCCTTTCCTTTCAGCTTCTTTACCCGTGAGGAAAATTTCAATTTAAACCTTGAGATTACAGTTTTCCCCGAAATTTTTGATGTATCTAAAAGGATTAAATCCTTTAGAGAAAGATTTTCATCTGGAGAAATCGAAAGCCAGAAACCGGGTACCGGAGGAGATTTCCTCGGACTGAGAGAATACTACGATGGTGATCCTGTTAGACTCATCCATTGGAAGGCATCTGCAAGGAATGATGAGCTCTACACCAAAATCTTTTTGGGGCCGGGATGGAAAGAAATAATTTTAAGTGAAGATGATCTAACTGAAAGTGATTTTGAGAAAAGGATAGACGAAATGGCGTCTCTTGCAGTCTCTCTTCTCGCCAGTGGCTATTCAGTGGGAATAAAAATGGGCGAACTCAATATTCCGCCGGACACAGGAAATCTTCAAAAACATAAAATTTTAAGGGAGCTTGCCCTGCTATGATGAAGATACTGATAACAGAATCAATAGTATTGAGTTTTTTAACATTAATTGCGATCTTTCCTTACATTTCCCCTGCAGTGACAGTCCTTTTTATCCTCATATATGGCTTACTACTATACAACAGCCTGAATGGAAAAGTATTACTCAAAGGCAAAATTCCTAACGTAATTTCAATTCTCTTATCCATAGTCTTTTTAAGCCAGATAAGAATGAACAACCTTGTGAAGCCCGTGATGTATTTGCTACTTTCTCTCAACGCAATTAAATTCCTGAGCGACAAAAAATCCAAAGATTTTTTGCAAATACTTGTTCTCAATTTCCTGATAGTAACCGCCATCTCAACGTTCACCGCAGATATCAGCTATCTATTGCTACTTCTTGTTTTTATAGCCGTTGCAGTAAATTTTTTAGTGAATATCAACACCTTTGAGAGTTTTGGCAACCAGGTTTTCCCATCCAATGATTTTCTAAAGTCCTGGAAGGTCAGCGGGAAGATTTTTCTGGTTTCAATCCCACTTGCCGTAATCTTCTTTTACTTTCTCCCAAGAAGTGGAAGTGCATATTTTTTAGGTGGTGGGCCTGTGGAAAGGAAAATAGGCTTTACTAACAGAATTGACATCAACAACATCGAGAAATTGTTGAGGAGTAAGAAAGTCGCCTTTAGAGTGAAAGTTTTGAGAGGGAAATTGCCCCCTCTACCCTACTGGAGGGGCAAGACCTATGAAATCTACAGAAAGGGGATGTGGTTCCACAAAAAAGAAGCGGTAGGGATTTTCCCCATTAAAAGATTGGCATTCATTCTGGGCCCCAAAATCAAAGGAGACACGGTGATTCAACAAATAACAATGGAGCCGGGCTCCCGGGGAGTCATTTTTGGACTCGATAAACCAATCGGAGGAAATTTTCCATTTAGAGTCTATGCAACGAGAAGCCTGAACTTTAAAACAGATTTCTATGGCAGACGGAATTATAAAATCTATTCTGTAAGATCCAATTTTCTGCCCGATACAGTGAGAGACCAGTGCTTAACCTATGTTCCACCATCCCTTAAGGATACGTTAGTAAAGTTGTTCAAAAACGTTTACGACAAACCTGAGAAAATGGCCTATAAACTGGTTCTCTATTTCAGATCAAGATTTAAGTATTCTCTTAACTTTTCCATTCCAGAGGGTGAAAATCCGGTTCTCTACTTCCTCACAAAATCCAGGATCGGTCATTGTGAACTTTTTGCAACGTCAATGGCCCTTATTTTAAGAAGCTTCGGCATCCCGACGAGACTCGTTGGAGGTTATCTCGGAGCTATTCACAGTAAAATCGGGAATTACTATATAGTCCGGGAGAATGATGCCCACACGTGGGTTGAAGTGTACATTCCAGATAAGGGCTGGGAGAAATTTGATCCATCACCTCCTGCACCACGCAAGAAAAGAGCCCTTTTAAACGTTTCGTTACTCATGGACTATGTAAAACTCATCTGGTATAACCACGTAATAAATTACGATGTTTATTCCCAGCTTGGAATCATTGAAAGTGTTTCTCGCGGTGTGAGACCCAGCCTGTACTCCCATCAGATTCAGAGTAAGAGAAGATTTACCGGTTTGATACTCATTTCTCTTCTGATTTTTGTAATTTTACTGCTAAGATTAAATAAAAGGCTTCAGCAAGAGACATTCTACGATAAATCCCTAAAGATTTTGAAGAAATTGGGATTGGAAAAGTACCCCTGGGAAACACCCACAGAATTTCAAAAAAGAATAGAAGAGGAAAGTGTAAGAGAGGTCTTTTCGAAAATAACAACGCTGTACCTCGAAGTAGAATTTGGTAAAAAAGAACTTCATTTCAACGAAAAGGAACTAACTGATCAGCTGAGAGAAGTAGTAAAAAGGGCAAAGAAGGAGAATAAAGGAGACTCAGGTCAAAATATGGGGAATTGATAGTTTACCAATTACAGTTAACCGCTTAATTCCATATAAAATGTTTCCCAAATCCCTCTCTATGGCAAAAGGGAAACACAGGAGAGTTCCAAAAATCCCCCTTGGTCAAGGAGGATTTTTAACTCTGCTGGAATATTACTGACACATATCCAACTTTCACGGTGTTTAATGTCTATATCAACTTTTGCAGTTGACTATAGTTAATAATCTTATCTCTTATTCCATCTTCCTGTTATTCAAAGGTTATAGCATGTTTCCCTGAGAGAGAATGAACATCCTGGAGATGATTACCACGTAAAGAATTCACTTTTTCAAAAATTTTGCAAGTGCATCTCTCGCGATCTTGGTTTGAGCAAGAAAGACAAGCTCATCGGATGCAGATTCGAAAAATGTCATATTTCTTATTCTCGCAATCCATTTTTTGGCGACACGGGTAGCAATAGGGTCAGAGTCCCCGATTTTCCTTGCAATCTCCATTGCTTTGTCCATTAAATATTCTGGCTCAACCAGAAAATCCACAATTCCAAACTCAAAGGCTTCCTCAGCAGTGATAGGATCACCAAGGAGCGTGATCCTTGCTGCTTTTTTCATACCGATTAAAGAAGGGCCGATTGTAAGACCGGCAGGTGGAATCAACCCAATTTTCACCTCGGGGAATGCAAACTTCGCTGCCTTAGAAGCTACAACAATATCAAACATCAGAGTCATCTCGAATCCACCACCATAGGCAATACCATTGATTGCCCCGATCGTGGGTACTGGAAAATCAGATATTTTCCTCAATACCCTGGCAAATCCATCTGAGAAAAATTCGTAAAGCTCTTCGGATGTCTTCAAAACATCCATCTCTCCAATGTCATTACCTGCAGAAAAAGCCCGACCTTCGGCAGTAACTATCAACACTCTTAGATCCGTTCTTTCCCCTTCATTTGCCAGAATACCGTACAGCTCCTTCCACATCTCTCTGTTGAATGAGTTCAATTTATCAGACCGCGTAAACGTTATTATTCCAACCCCACCATCAAACTTATAATCTATGTATTTCATTGTTTCCTCCTTTTTATTAAAAAATTATCATACGACGGACGAACCGTCAGCATTATAATTTTTCAACATGAAATACACATCGCCGCATGGGAGAACAATTCCTTTTGATAGTGTCCCCCAAATTATGGGAATAATTAATGTCACCCCTGATTCCTTTTATTCGGGCAGTAGAGTAACCAACAATGTGGAAAATATTGCAAGAAAAATGATTGATGAAGGAGCAAGCATTTTAGACATCGGAGGCGAATCCACGAGACCAGGCTCAGAACCTGTTTCAACTGAAGAAGAATTGAGAAGGGTTATACCGGCCATTAAAGCAATTCGTACATTCTCTAATATTCCAATTTCGATCGATACCTATAAATCCAGTGTAGCACATGAGGCCATAAACGCGGGTGCTGACATAATCAACGATATCTCAGGGTTCAATTTCGATCCTGAAATCTTAGATGTGGTAAAAGATTACAAAGCACCCTATATTCTCATGCACATAAAAGGTACACCGAAAGACATGCAAAAAAATCCATTTTACGATGATGTAGTAAGAGAGATTTACGATTATTTCTCACAAAAATTGGAAATTCTTAAGACAAAAGGTATTGATCAGATCATTCTCGATCCCGGAATAGGATTTGGTAAAAGATACGAAGACAACCTCGAGATCATCAAAAATATTGAAAAATTTAAAGAATTCGGATTACCATTACTCGTCGGACATTCGAGAAAGTCTTTTATCGGCAGGTTATTAAACAAAGTGGATCCGAAGGAGAGATTAACCGGGACCCTTGCCGTTACTGCTTACCTTACCTTAAAAAAGGTAGACATTCTAAGAGTCCACGATGTAAAAGAAAACTTTGAAGTGGTAAGAGTCATAACCAATCTCACTTGGTAAGGGATTCACTCCGAGAAAATCTTTAAGGTGCTTCTAAACCTACTTGATTTTGTTACAACACAGGTATCTTAATATTTAACAAACATTTGCACAAACATTAGCATAGGGGACTAACTTTGAAATTGGGTTGCAGAAAATTGATGTTCTTGAGACACTCCTATGCATCAAGAATATTGTAAAATAAGATAATATTACAAAGGGCAACTATAAAAGGAAGACGGGGTGTATACGCCGAAAGGCGTATACACCCCGTCTTCCTTTCTCCTCTCTAAATAATCTTACTTCCAGTCGTACTGGAGATGGAGTCCGAAGAGTGTCATTGTGCTCTTATCCGCTGCTTTACTTCCGAATTTGGTGCTGAACATAGAAAATTCAGGCTGGATGTAGAAAGATTTTGTAAGATTGAGTTTATAGTTTGCGAACAGGACTGTTCTTACAGAATTATCAACCTTAGTACTATCTCCACGTGTCCAGTAATCCTTAACAGGTTCCTTTGCTATGTCCATACCGAATCCAACCGTAAGAAGCCCTTTTCCAGCTTTGGCCATAACCTGAGCAAAACCTCCCATACCAGAAGCATTATTAACAGTACCAGTTGAATCAACATATGGTGTATGACGGTACTTATCCACACAAACACCGTTGAACTTCATTTTGAACTCCAATGGGTAAACGTAGAGATTCTGCCCGTACCAACCATTTACAATAACCTTAGCAGGACCAACCGGAAGGCCTGCAAATGCAGCAAGGGCGAATGAGGTAACTGTAAATGTGTCAGCTCCTTCCTCCTTAAAAGAGTTATATGAAAAGCTAACATTGGCCGGCCCAAAGCCAAATGAGGCTTCGATCTTAGGCATTTCAACTTTTACTACATCAGTATCTACAAGAGCAGCAGCAACAGGCTCTACTAAAGCAACCTTGGCAGGCCCTTTGCAGAATACAACCTCCCACACTCTACCTCCATATAGGTTACCAAATCCTATTCCGGAAAGATCACCATTCAATCTCTGATTTGCAAACACAAAGTCAAGAACTGACCATGTGTGTCCAAATTTCACCTTTCCGTACGGAGTATTTATCAATGCATAGGCATGTCTGAGGCCCCATGAGCCTGTGTTGATTGCACCTGTGGAATGCCATGTACCATAAAGGGCCTTTACCTCAAAATAGAGATAGCTTCCGTCACTCATTACACCCTTAAGTCTGAATCTGGAGTTTCCTGGATCGACAATTGCAAAGCTTGTGACGGCGTCTGTTGTTCCTACCTTTACACTTGAGAATGTCGGGTCCACTCTGAAGCTTCCACTAAAGGACCATTTCATTGCCAGGGCTGGGCCCACAGCCAATATGGCTCCAAGTACTACACCCAGTACATACTTCCTCATATCTTATACCTCCTTTTGAGTGTTTTTTACTTTCATTTAAACCTTGTCTTCCCAACCCTCTCCCCTCTTACAACAAGTACAGATTGCTTAGACTTTCGAATTACTTTCTCAGTAACAGATCCCATCAGCACCCTTTTTAATCCTGACATCCCCCTCGTTGCCATTACAATGAGATCAACATTTTCATCATCGGCATATTCGAGAATCTTTGATACAGGCTCTCCAGTATCAACAAATACACTTGTTACAACACAGCAACCATCTTCCATAACCTGTTTAGTTAATGCCTCAAGCTGGTATTTCTCCCTCTCTCCTTCAGTAGTTATAAACTTTTCTACTTTCCACTTCAATGTATCTGGTAAGCTTTCCTTTTCTATCTTTAACTGCTCACGTACATAGAGGAGAGAGAGTCTCACTTTAAATTTCTCACTGATTTGAACAGCAATCTCAAGAGATTTTTTCGATCTTTCACTAAAATCGATGGGGGCAAGTACGCTTTTAATCTGGAATTTATCTTTTTCTTTCACGATATAGACGTGGGAAGTCGCGTGTCTTGCAATTTTTTCAGTAACCGCACCAAGCTCAGCAATAATCCCAGGAACTCTCCTGTGATAACCTACAACCATCAGGTCAACGCCAACTTCTTCAATAAATTCAAGAATCTGGTTAACAGGATGCCCCTGTCTGACCGCAACTACTGGCTCCTTCCCGGAAATTTCTTTTGCCTTATCTGAATATTTATGCAATTCCTTCTGAGCATATTCACTAAGGCTTGAATACACCTCCTCTAACTCAGAAGGCTGTGCAAACGTCCCCATTAATTCACGTGGGAATACCTTCTTTTCTAACACGTGTAGGAGATATAATTCAGCGCCAAATTTTCCCGCCAGATTAGCTGCAGCCTCAAGCACAACCGGGGAGTAGTCCGAAAGGTCAAGAGAGGCCGCTATCTTTTTAAACACTTTCCACCTCCATTTTCATGGCTTATTTTATTAGTGTGTTACCGAAATTTCAAGATTTAATCGCATCTAAAAGCTTCAACTCCAGTAATATCCCTCCCTACAATTAAAGTTTGCATTTCATGGGTTCCCTCATAAGTATAGACAGCTTCAAGATTTGCAGCATGTCTCATACAGTTAAATTCTATACTTATACCATTCGCACCGAGTACACTTCTTGCTCTTCTACAAATATTTAACGCCATCCTCACATTGTTCATTTTTGCAAGTGAAACCTGTGGATATCTCATTTTACCAGAATCTTTTAATTGGCCTAACCTGTAAACAAGCAACTGTGCCTTTGTAATTTCATTTAGCATCTCAACGAGATACATCTGAATAAGCTGGTATCTCGCAATGGGCTTACCAAACTGTATTCTTTCTTTAGCATATTGGAGTGCTTCTTCATAGCAGGCCATCGCGGCGCCTACAGCACCCCATGCAATCCCGTATCTTGCCTGGGTAAGACACATAAGAGGATGTCTCAAACTATCAACGCCGGGTAAACGATTTGCTTCTGGTACTCGCACATCTTCCAAAACAATTTCACCCGTTGCAGAGGCTCTAAGACTCAATTTCCCTGTAATTTCCGGGAAACTAACTCCTTTCATGTCTCTTTCAACAATAAAACCAAGAATTTTACCGCTGTCGATATCTCTCGCATAGACAACTGCAAAATCGGCGATATTAGCGTTTGTTATCCACATTTTGGCACCGTTCAGCACCCACTCATTGCCGTCCTTCTTCGCATAGGTTCTCATTGAACCCGGGTCTGAGCCCGCATCCGGCTCTGTAAGACCGTAACATCCTATCAGCTCACCGGATGTCAATTTGGGTAAATATTTCTTCTTCTGATCTTCAGAGCCAAAAGTATAAATTGGGTAAGCTACGAGACCTGACGTTACCGACACAAAACTTCTCATCGCAGAGTCACCACGCTCAAGCTCCATATTTATTAATCCGTACGCAATAGCATCAATTTCTGAGCCACCATATTCTGATGGAAGCCAGGGCGCAAGTAAGCCAAGCTCTGCCATCTGGGGAACAAGGTGTTTGGGAAATTCCCCATTCATGTAGTATTCGCCAATTATTGGAATAACTTCCTTATCGACAAAATCTCTCACAGTATCCCTAATGAGCCTCTGCTCCTCCGTAAGAAGCTCATCAATCATGTAATAATCCGTTCCTTTATATGCCATTTCTTCCTCCTATTTGAGGCTAAATTATTCCTTTCTCGTGGTAAACTTTCAAGGTTTTCTCGTTAAATCCAAGCAAATGATGAAGAACTTCGTAGGTGTGTTCACCAAGCAAAGGTGGGTGTTGCTTAAATTGGACTTTAGTCCTTGAGAATTTTAACGGTGTTCCAACAAGTGGGATCTGTCCGGCTGTTGGATGCTTTATATTTACCACCATGTTCCGGGATTGAACATGAGGGTCTTCAAAAACTTCTTTCAAATTATAAATAGGTCCACATGGTACTTTTGCTTCAGTTAAGAGCTTACACCATTCAGCAGTTGTTTTTGTCTGCATTATTTCTTGGATGATGGGAATTAGTTTCTCCCTATTTTCCACACGTTTGGGGTTAGTTGCAAAATCGGGATTTTCAGCCAGGTCTTTCCTACCTGCCACTTTACAGAATTTTTCAAACTGACTATCGTTTCCAACAGCCAGTATCATGTAAGAATCTTTTGTTCTAAAGGCTTGATAAGGGACAATATTGGGGTGTGCATTTCCATACCTTTTGGGTGGAACACCGGATATAAGATAGTTTGAAGCCTGATTCACCATTGCTGCAATAGCAGAATCAAGGAGAGAAATGTCGATATACTGTCCAAGACCACTTTTTTCTCTTTCTATTAAAGCTGCAAGAATTGCATTTGAAGCAAATAAACCTGTGATAACATCAGTCCACGCCACTCCTACCTTCATGGGCTCACCCTCAGGCTCGCCCGTAACAGACATTACACCACACATTCCCTGAATAATAAAATCATACCCGGGCCTCTCTTTGTATGGCCCTGTGTGACCAAATCCTGTTATTGAAACGTAGATTATCCTCGGATTT
>JALSOD010000043.1 GCA_026986655.1 Caldifarciminota bacterium
CGCCACCATCTTCAAATGAATCTCCTTGTCCTCCGTGCCTCCGTGTGAAAACTCCAAATACCCCTTTGCCAAAAGGGGGACACAGGGGGATTCAAAAATCCCCCTTGGAGAAGGGGGATTAAGGGGATTGAAAAATACACCTTGAGATAGTGATTTAAAAATTTTTAGACCAGACCATGACAAAAATCATCTCCATAGTCGGCGCAAGACCTCAGTTCATCAAAGCCGCTGTTGTTTCCAAAGCCCTGCGAGATGCTGGATTCCACGAACTCATTGTCCACACAGGCCAGCATTACGATTTCAATATGTCGGATGTATTTTTTGAGGAATTGAATCTGCCTCAGCCTGATTACCATCTCGGTGTGGGCTCTGGAACACACGGCCAGCAAACAGGGAAAATGCTGATAGAGATCGAAAAAGTCCTCCTGAAGGAAAATCCGAAAATGGTGATTGTTTATGGCGATACAAATACCACACTTGCGGGTGCACTTGCAGCTGCAAAGCTACACATCCCGATCGCCCATGTTGAGGCAGGTTTGAGAAGTTTTAACCGCAGAATGCCCGAGGAAATCAATCGTGTTTTAACCGATCACATATCCGATCTACTTTTTGCACCCACAGAAACAGCTGTCCAAAACCTGAAAAACGAAGGCATCAAAAACGGCGTTTATCTGGTTGGCGATGTGATGTTTGACCTGGCTCTTCATGTAGCTAAAATCGTTGATGAGACATCCGTTCTTCAAAAATACAGCCTTAAAGAGAAAAAGTACATCCTGACCACCATTCACAGGGCTGAAAATACTGACGATCCCGTGAAACTGGGAAGCATTATTTCGTCTTTAAATGAACTTTCCGGGAACGGAGTGGAAGTGATCTTTCCAGCACATCCAAGAACCCAGAAGGCGATAAGTAGATTCAAAATAAATGTTTCAGATAGGGTGAAACTCATCCCCGCAGTTTCTTATAAAGATATGATTGCCTTACTCAAAAATGCCGCAGTGGTGATAACTGATTCCGGAGGCGTTCAGAAGGAGAGTTATTTTTTCAAAGTACCTTGTGTGATTCCGAGAAATGAAACGGAATGGGTGGAACTCGTTAATTCCGGGTGGCATGTGCTTACCGGACAGAATACACGACAGATCTTTGAAACCACTCTTGAACTACTCAACGGCTCCAGGAAGGAATTGGAATGGTTTCCCTTTTACGGCAACGGCAACGCATCCGAAAAAATAACAGAGGCAATTCTCACCTATGTCTCACAGAGAGAGCCTGTTGAGACTTCCCAACAAGAATCGTTGCCATGACAAAATTTCAGGAATTAATAAAATTTTTAAGTGAAGACAACTCTCTGTGTCCTCCGTGTGAAAACCCCAAATCCCCCTTTGAAAAAGGGGGATACAGGGGGATTCACAAAAAATCCCCTTGGTGAAGGGGGATATAGGGGAATTGAAAATAAAAAACATTCTACTACAATTTAAACGATGAGTACTTTAACCAGAATAAATAAGTTAACGAAGGAAATAAAAGACATAAAATCGCTAAAAAAATTTCTTATAGAATTCTTTGATAATGATGTAGAGATATACCTCGTGGGCTCCAGAGCAAAGGGTACAGATCATATTTTATCTGATGTTGATATAGTTATAAACTCAAGAGAGGATATTAAAGAAAAAATCGCCATGGCAAAATTTGCTATTGAAGAGTCAAATTTGCCTCAAAAAGTTGATATTATCTATCTGCCAGAAGCACCTTACTTTAAAGAGATAATTGAAAGAGAAGGAGTCAGGTGGAAGTAAAACCAGCTTTTGAGAACTTTTCCAGAGCACTTGTTAGATTAATGGAAAGCTACGAAAGGACTAAATCTTCTAAAGATGATTATGTTTTCTTTCGCGATTCTACCATTCAGAGATTTGAATTCACAGTTGAGGCATTCTAAAATCAAAGGAAAAGCTGGAATTCGAGCTACAGGAAGATTTATAAATGCTTCGTGTCCCCTGTATCTCCGTGCCTTTGTGTGATCCAAAATCCCCCTTCTATAGAAGGGGGATTAAGGGGGATTGAAAATAAACAATATCCCCCTATAATTTAACCGATGTATTCAGAAAAAGAGTTTGCAACAAAGAGAGAAATTAAGGGAATCGATGAAAAGATAAAACTGCTGGACAAGAGGATTTTTCAACTCTTAATCATGATCTTGATTACTCAATGAGTTTGTCTACTGATTGTAATTTTCCTGAAATGGTAACGCCACAACGGCTGTCTGAAATAAAAAATATTTTAGAAAAAGACAACAGAATTGTTTTTGCTTATCTATTCGGCAGTGTCGCACAATCAAAACACAACAAATTAAGCGATGTAGATATAGCAGTTTATATCGATTACACCTACGGTATTTATGACATAAGGAGGGATCTAATCATTACAATTTCTGATATTTTTAAAACATACAATGTGGATGTCGTGATCTTGAATACAGCCTCACCTTTTATGGTTCACTCTGTTATCAAAACCGGAAAGCTCCTATTATCAAAAGATGAAAAACTCAGAATATCTTTCATACATAAAAATTTGAAGGAATTCATGGATATGGAGTATTACCGTGATAGATTTCAGAAGGCACTATCAGAGCGGATAGAGTCAGGAAGATATGGTTTCTAAGGACCTTAGAAAATTTGCGTTTTATATTAACAACTTCATAAAATCCGAATAATGGCTAAACTATCCGCGGAATGTAGTGACCAATTACCTGATGCAGGATAATGTTAAAAGAAAAAATCTCCGTGCCCTCCGTGTCTCCGTGAGAGAACCTTATATCCCCCTTTGTCAAAAGGGGGGACTAAGGGGGATTCAAGACATTGGAAATAAAAACCTACCTCAAAAAACCTACACCATGAGCTTGAAGTTAAAGATGAGTATTATTAAAGAGCTATGAGAAAGCGAGTGAGATTATCGGACGATGAAATTAAGATCATAAAAGAAGTATCGAAAGAAGTTTTTGGAAAAGATGTGGAAGTTTTTGTCTTTGGAAGCAGGGCTTTTATGGATAAAAGGGGCGGAGATATAGACATTCTGGTTAAAAGTCCGAGAAAAATATCTGTTTCAGAAAAACTTGAGTTTTTGGCTAAACTTGAGTTAAAAGGCATTGGCAGGAAAGTGGATCTAATAGTGATTTCTCCCGGGACCAGGCTAAAGGAAATACATCTGGAGGCAATCCGTGAAGGGGTGCAGATATGATTCGTGATGTGATCAGGATTACAAAAATACATCTTGAAAGGCTTACACGCACTGCTGATGAAATTATTAAGATGGGTGAATTGGACCAGGTGGATCTCGAGGATTTTGAAAATATCAAAACCATAGATACATTTATTTTCCGTCTCATGAAATTACAGGATTATATGGGAAATAAATTGTTTAAAGCTTTTCTCATTGAAACTGGAGATTATAGAGAAGATATGAGTTTTATTGATATTCTGGATAAACTTGAGAAGTTAAAAATTTTAGATTCTGCAGAAAACTGGATTAGATTGAGGAAACTTAGAAACAAATTAGCCCATGAATATCCTGATGAATTGGAAGAAATTCTTGAAGACATAAGGGAAGCCCTTAAATGGTAGATTTTTTAAAAGAGAGAAAGAGAATTTGAACTCATCCCCCAATCCCCCTATGTTAAAAGGGGGATTGGGGGATTCAAAAAATCCCCCTTGGAGAAGGGGGATAAAGGGGGATTGATAATAAAAAATATCCCCCTATAATTTAACTGATGAGCAAGGTTCTCGAAGTTTACAGGATACTCAAAGATAAACTGGGCGAGGAAGAAGCCCGTGTCGTCGCCGAAGCTTTTGAAGAACTCGGCGGCACCAGAGAAAACCTTGCAATCAGGGATGATATCGAAACCCTAAACCAGAGGATTGAGAATCTCCGGACCGAGGTCAAACAGGACATTGAAAAACTCAGACGAGAATTCAAAGAAGACATAGCAAAAATTGAAAGCAGACTATGGTGGATAGTCGGTATCATCCTTGTCCAGTGGCTTTCCCTCATGATAGCGATTATTTTTAAATAAGATTCCTCCAAAAATTATGGGAAAACTCCAGGTTTCAAAGGAGTTAACCTGAGAATAAGGGGAATCAAAAATGGTTGATGACAAATATATAATTGGAAAACTGAGAGAAAACATAAATCAAATTAAGAAATACGGTGTTAAAAGAATAGCACTGTTTGGATCATACATTAGGGGTGAGGCACATAAGGGGAGTGATATTGATATTCTTGTCGTATTTGAGAAGGGAAAGAAGACTTTTGATAACTATATGGATTTAAAATTCTTTCTTGAAGATCTATTCGGATGCAAAATCGATCTCGTTATTCTGGAATCTGTAAGACCGGAGTTACAACAGGAAATATTGTCTACCATGAAGTATGTCGCGTAGATACGAATTATATTTAACGGACATGTTATCATCCATAAACAAGATTAATAAATTTATTGAAGGTATGGAATTCGAGGATTTTGCAAATAACGAATTGGTCCAAGAT
>JALSOD010000044.1 GCA_026986655.1 Caldifarciminota bacterium
GAGAGTACTGTATAGACGGTTCGGA
Source organism: Caldifarciminota bacterium (assembly GCA_026986655.1). Taxonomy (GTDB): domain Bacteria; phylum Hydrothermota; class Hydrothermia; order B15-G9; family WFZT01; genus WFZT01. The sequence goes on from JALSOD010000044.1 coordinate 26, forward strand.
GGGACAATCTGAATCTTTTTCTTGGAATATAAATAATGTCGCCAGACCTGAGTCCGATATCATACGCTGTTTTTTCCTTCGTTATTGCCTTATCTATGTTTATCTTAATAACCTCGGAACCGCGCCTTATAATGGCATGTTTCGGGTCGGCATCTGGCATTAAGCCTCCAGCAAGAGCAATAGCATCCGTTAATTTTGTTGCACTCGTTATATTATAAACTCCCGGTCGTCGAACCTCTCCAAGGATGTTGATTTTGAACAGAGGGACGACATCAATTTCTGGCCTTTTTAAGAATTCCGAGAATCTTGCATACAGAGTATCCTTCAAATCCCTCGCTGTGAGATGTGACACCTTAATGGTTCCGATTAAAGGCAAATATATCGTTGTATCAACATCTACGAGGAAGGTATCTGAATACTCTGGATGTCTGTAAACTTTTACAAGAATTACATCTCCTGGCTTAAATTCAGCGTTATATCCCACCGCCGCTTGCATTAACAATCCTGCTAAAATAATGTTAACCATCTCTTACTCTCCCAGAAAGATTTTACTAAACTCCTCAAGCAGTATATCCTTTGCCCTCTCAAGGCGATCTTTGATTGTGTTGTAAATGTAGAATCCCCTACTTTGATCTTCAATGATTACCCCTTCAAAATCCTCATCCCTGGTCTTTAATTTTGCTTTTATCCCCGTCTCATTCATTAATTCTTCCATTAATTTCCTGTCTTTCTTACTCGTGTAGATAACAATATCCCCGCCTTCCACTTCCTTGTATGCCTCAAGGAGTAGAGTTTTCATAATCTCCCGATACTTTTCAGGAGATTTTAGAATTTCGACATACTCTTCTTCGAATCTTTTAATAACGTCTGAGATAACCTTGTGTTTTGATTTCAGTATGAGGTCCTTCTCTATCTGCCTTGCCTTTCCGATCTGTCTCGATCTCTCAAGTTGCTCCCAATATTTGAATTTGGAGTATTCCTGTCTTTTTATTTCTTCAAGTTCAGCATGAGCTTTGCCAATTATTGATTTCGCTTCTGCTCTTGCACTATTAAGGATAGACTCCACCTCTTTGGATGCGTTTTCTATTACTATTTGCTTGATCTGTTGTTTTTCCATTACAGAACGAATAACAGAATAGCAACAACGAAGCCAAGAATAACTGCTGTTTCTGGAATAGCGATCATAATGATGACTGTTCCAGTCATGTCAGGTTTCTCAGCTATTGTACCGGCACCTGCGGCTCCGATTTTACCCTGTGCGTAACCTGTGGCGAGAGCCGGAAGACCAATAGCAAGAGCAGCACCAAGATAGAGTGCCCAGCTTCTTGCAGCGTGTGTTGCTGCTTCCTGAGCAAACGCAACACCAGTTATTCCTAAAATTACTACCAATATTGCACCAAGTATTATTCCCACTTTACGAATCATGGCTACCTCCTTTTTTAAATGGATTATATTTCTTCCCACCAGAAATATAAAATTTTGAGAAAAATTCGACAAACTGCAACCTGAGCCCCTGTATAGTTGGATCAAAAATTCCAAGTATGAGGTTCAGGAAATGGAATAAAAATGCAACGGTAAACCCAAAAATCAAGTTTGGGATCAGTCCACCAAACATGTTGGCAATCATGCCGAGAATGGCCGAAGAGAGTCCAATAGCCATAAGTCGAGCAAAGCTAAACATATTTCCCATTGCTGATAAAATTTCAATCGGGGCAATAAAGTTATGAAGAATCGCTACAGCAGGAATAGAAATTGCAAGGAGCACAACACCCACTTTTATCAAAATTTTTGGATATCCGCCCCAACCTCCAATCAACATTAAAATAGGTCCGATGAAGGCAAGCGAGAGGCCTACAAGGCCGACAAATCTCGCGAACTCATATTTGGCGTGTCGAGTGTGACCGAGTCTCAAATTATTCACAAAACCAAGAAATACACCGAGGACAACTTGAATAACTCCAAATACAACGGCTGTAACGAGAATAATTTTTATCTGGTGCATCCTGTGAATGAGCAATGGATGCATTCCAAGCTTTTCGGATAGATCCCCGAACGCTTCTCCGTAAAGCAGGCCAAAGATTATAGTCCATAATGATGTCCACAGGAATATAATAGCCACCTGACGCAGGGCGCTTCCTGGTTTTGATTTCAGGTATAGCATGAAGAATAGTAAAAACGCCACCGCGCCGTATCCAAAGTCACCAAGCATAAATCCAAAGTAAATCGGAAAGAAGAAGTATATTAATGGAGTAGGGTCGATCGTCCCATAAATGGGAGGCTGGAAGATTGATAAGAGAAGCTGAAAAGGTCTAAAAATTGATAAATTTTTGAACTTTATTGGAACTTTATGGTACTCGTCTTTCCTGGGTTTTATTTCTTTCGCCACCAGTTTACCGTGAAATCTTTCTTTTAAATATTTGTTAAAGTTTTCATAATCCTCTTCTGGCACCCAGCCCCAGAGGAAATAAAGAAATTTTGTCTGTCCGATATAAAGCTCCTTGGCCTCAAGAATTTCAGCTTCTTCCTCTACATAATCAAGAAGCATGGAAATATCATCTGCATATTTTTCTTTGAATTCCTCAAGTTTACGCCTGTTTTTCTCAAGCTTTTCAGGTATGTGAGAAAGATCCTCTTCAAGGGCGTCAACCATTCTCTCGATAGGGAGATCCTTGTATTTTTCAGGAATTTTCAGCTCACTAATACCTTCCTTCCAGACGAGCTTTGAAATCTCTTCAATCTTCTCTTCAGGGGCAAGGATCAATGCGGCAATTCTATCTCCACTCAAATCTGTGGAGATGATCTCAACCTTCTCCTCGCCCAATTTTTCCTTTATTAACTCCTTTAAATACTCCAGAATGCGAGCTTCATTTTTTGTAACGGTGACACCAAGAAAACCCAATTTTTCCGTGCCCTTATAATCTTTCATTAATTGATTGAGGGCATTAATGGCCTTTTTGTAGTCGTTAAGAAGTTTTTCTTCCTGTTTTATGGCCCTCTCTTCTTCGATAATTTCCTTAAATTTGGTCCTAATCGTTTCAACCTTCTCTTTAATTTCTGGCTCTCCGATACCAGAGGTTCCTACGTGAGTTTTTTCTATTTTTAATTCACTCGCTATCTCTTTGAGATCATTCAAATATCCCTTGAAGTCCTTCAATTTTGCCTGTTCCTCTTTTGAGAGTTCGAAATTTTTTACATTAGGGTCATCTTTTGGAAGTTCTTCAAGATGCAAAACTCCGTATTTGTAGATTTCTTTTAAAAAACTGTCTACATCCTTTTTTGACCCTACTATTTCCACCTTCAACATTTTCTCGAGCATCGTCCGCCTCCATCAGGCTAAAAAGATAAAGTTAGCGTTTTGGCTATGTCAATTAAAAGTAGCTCATTTAATCTTGCCAAATCCCATGTCGTAAACCGCAAATATCCTGCTCCATCTGATTTTCTCCCAGGGTTTACTCCAGGGAGCATCAGGGTTATATGAGAAATAAATGATGAACGGTATCCCTATTACAAGTTTATAGGGTACCGGCCCCCAGAATCTTGAATCGTAGGAATAGTCTCTGTTATCACCCATTGCAAATACAGTTCCTCTGGGAACCACGACAGGACCGAAATTGTCCCTCACCGATGGGTCATTCATAAACTCCCTGTTTTCCCATGATTTCTGGTATATTTGTTGAGCCCAGGGATTGTTTGTCAGGTCATACTTAGATGGATAAATTTTTGGATCTTTGTGAACCGCGTAAGGTTCGTCTAATCGCTTCCCGTTTATGTAAACAATCTTGTTTCTGATCATTATTGTGTCGCCGGGCAGCCCGATGCACCTCTTCACAAAATGTTTTCTTTCGTTTACCGGGTATTTGAAAATAATAATCTCTCCTCGTTTGGGTTTTCTCCATTGGGCTAATCTTATGTCTGTATATGGAATATCCACTCCGTAAACGAATTTGAGAGCAAGTAATACATCCCCCGGCAGTAGTGTATCCTCCATTGAACCTGATGGTATCACGTAAGGATACACAAGTACTGCTCTAATTAAAATTATTACCACTACTGTCCAGATGAGGGACTTAACTTTTCCTGACATATTTTTAAAATCCTTTGATCACGCCTGAAGTGAATAAATAGATTATCAACAAAATTACAAAAATTAAGAGTAACCAGAAAACCCTTTTGTTCCCTTCTGTCTTTTTCCTTGCCTTTCTCTTTTTCTTATTTTTTAAAAAGTTGAATTCCAGCATTTTATTTGATCCTCAACGAAAGTCCAATTAAACCAGTGTAGATAGAGGGAATATCCTCTGTTAGCTTTCTGAGATTCTTGGCTATTCCAATAGGGTCAATTAGAACGATATCAAAACCCAGACTCTCCTTAACGTTTCCGATCTCCTTCGTCAGAGAGCTGGACGCCACATTCAGGTAAATTTTAAAGTCCCTCTGGATATCTCGATCGATAGAAAAAATATGGTGAATCTGTTTTTTAGAGAAATCGGGGAATTTAGCTATCTCATAG
>JALSOD010000045.1 GCA_026986655.1 Caldifarciminota bacterium
CGTTGAGCCGTCGAGAAGGCCGAAAGATGGCCGTTACGCCGAAAATCCCAACCGTGTACAGCAGTACCACCAGTTCCAGGTAATCTTAAAGCCACCCCCGAATGATGTTCAGGAACTTTACCTCAACTCGTTAAGGGCACTCGGAATTGAGATCGAAAAGCATGACATAAGATTTGTTGAAGATGACTGGGAATCTCCAACCCTTGGAGCATGGGGACTCGGCTGGGAAGTATGGCTCGACGGACTTGAGATCACACAGTTTACATACTTCCAGCAGGTTGGAAGTATTGACCTTGACGTGATCTCTGCTGAAATAACCTACGGACTTGAGCGTATTGCCATGTACGTCCAGGGAGTTGATTCTATTTTTGATATTGTATGGGTGGAGGGCATTACCTGGGGAGAAATTTACAAAGATTTTGAATATCAGTTCTCTGTTTACAACTACGAGGAAGCAGACATTGAGTTCCACAGGATGCTGTTCAACAAATATGAAGAAGAGGCATCCAGACTACTTGATAAAAAGTTACTTTACCCCGGCTATGATTTTGTCTTAAAAATGTCACACACATTTAACATCCTTGACGCGAGAGGGGCACTCTCTGTATCGGAGAGGGCCACCTACATTCAGAGGGTCAGGAAAATGGCCAGGAAGGCTGCTCGTCTCTATGTTGAACTCAGGGAAGAAAAAGGATTTCCTCTATTAGGAGCAGAAAAATGAAACCACTACTATTTGAGCTCGGAGTGGAGGAGTTACCTCCCTCTTATGTAAGACCTGCATTTAAAGAATTAAAGCAGAAGTTCGAGGATTTCTTTAAGAAAAATCGCATTGAGTACTCAGGTATCAAGGCATTTGGTACGCCGAGAAGAATTGCAATTCTGGTGGAAAATGTTGCTGAAAAGCAGGAAGAATGGGAAAAGGAAATGGTTGGGCCCCCGGTGAGAGTTGCCTATGACGCTGCAGGTAATCCTACGAAGGCAGCTATTTCGTTTGCTCAATCGGCAGGAGTTGATATAAAAGACCTGAAAATTGTTACCAATAAAAAAGGAGAATATGTGGCAGCAGTTGTGAAAGAAGGTGGAGCATCAACGGTCGAGCTTCTGAAATCTGAGGTCCCTGAGATTGTAAAATCCCTCAAATTTAAGAAGACCATGAGGTGGGCTGACGCTTTCAGATTCCCGAGACCCATCAGGTGGATTGTTTTTATCTTCGGTGATGACACAGTGGAAATCGAGATTGCTGGGGTAAAATCTGGAAAGGTCACCCGTGGGCACAGACTGATTTCACCGGCTGAGATTGAAGTACAGAATCCTCTTGAATACGAGGAATTGATGGAGAAGAACTTTGTTATCGCCGATTTTAAGAAAAGAAGAGAAATTGTCATCGGGAAAATTAATGAAACTGCGCAAAAAGCAGGGGGTAAAATAATTCAGGATGAGGAATTGATTGACGAGGTTACAAACCTTGTCGAGTATCCGGAGGCTGTCCTTGGTAGCTTTGATGAGAAGTATCTGGAGCTTCCAGATGATGTTGTTATAACTGCAATGAAGCAACATCAGAGGTATTTTTCAGTTGTAAATTCAGACGGAAAACTTCTACCCTATTTTGTGGCTGTAATTAACAACAGGGCCGAATACGAAGAATTCATCAGACCGGGGCTTGAGAGGGTTTTGCGTGCGAGACTTGAAGACGCAAAATTCTACTACGAGGAGGACCTTAAAGAATCATTGGATAAGCGTGTGGAAAAACTGAAAGGGGTTGTCTGGCGAGAGATGAACGGGCGTGTCGTTTCCATGTACAAGAAAGTGATGCGTGTGAAGGAACTGGCTCTGAAACTTGCAGAAGGTGACCCGGAGGTTGATAAAAAGGTGATAGAGCGAGGTGCTCTGCTTTCCAAAACCGATCTCACGACCGAGATGATCCGTGATGGTAAGGAATTTACAAAGCTTGAGGGTAAGATTGGAATGGAGTATGCCATCGCACTTGGGGAGGACGAGCGGGTGGCGAAAGTTATATTTGAGCATCATCTCCCGAGATTCTCAGGTGACCAGCTACCGACCCAGAAAGAATCTGCTTACGTGGGGCTCGCAGATAGAATAGACACCATAGTTGGGATTTTTTCAGCAGGTTACGAAGTAAAGGGTTCTCAGGACCCCCTCGGTATGAGGAAACTCTCCTACGGTCTTATTGATTTAATTCTTGGATTGAATGTGAAGCTTGATCTCGGAGAAGCAATTCGTACCTCCATGGAAATCTACGGGATCGAGGATGAGACGCTCCTTGACAGGATACTGAATTTTATCTTCACAAGATTTGAAAACTACCTTGAGGAAAGGCTCGGGATTCGCTATGACATCGTAGATGCGGTTATTGCTTCGGGAATCAGGGACCTCGTGAACCTCAAAAATCGTGCGGTTGTTCTCAACGAACTGCTAACCAGGGAGCCTGAGGTTTTCGACAAGGTGGTGATCGGTCAAAAGAGGGTAGCCAACATTCTCAAAAATGCTGGAGAGCTGCCTTCAATCAATCCTGAGTTGTTCGAAAAAGAGGAAGAAAGGACCCTATATGAGACTGCAAAAAGTGTAGAACCTATGGTTATTAAGGCCCTCCAAAAGGAGGAATTTCGTGAGGCGTTAAATCAACTCCTCCTTTTGAAAGATCCTATTGATAAATTCTTTGACAATGTATTTGTCATGACAGAGAATGAGAGTGTAAGGGAAAACAGACTTGCTCTCTTGAAGTTTGTTCGTGAAATTTTTAGCCATTATGGAGACCTCTCCAAGATAGTGGTTGAGGGACAGTCTTAGGGGTGATCGCAATGCCAAAAATTCTGCTGATCGATGGGACTTCACTTGCGTACAGGGCCTTTTTTGCATTTTCAAGAAATCCTTTGAGAAATTCACGGGGGGAGAATACGAGTGCAGCCTTTGCATTCACGAATTCACTCATTAAACTCCTTAAAACGGTGAAGCCGGACTATGTGGCACTGGTCTTTGACGCAAAAGGTCCCACTTTTCGACACGAGAGGTTTAAAGAATACAAGGCTCAGCGCCCTCCAATGCCCTCAGAACTTTCCATGAATCTCCAGTGGATTAAGGAGATTGGAGAAGGATTTGGAATTTCAATCTACGAGCTACCCGGATATGAGGCCGATGATATACTGGTCACACTTGCCAGGAAGGCGGTTGAGAGAGGAATGGAAGTTGTAATTGTGACAAGTGATAAGGATCTGCTTCAGGTTGTGAGTGACAAAATACATGTTCTTGACACTCGACCAAAACAGGATGTCCTTTACACACCGGAGAAGGTAAAGGAGAAGTTTGGCATACCTCCTGAGAAAATTCCTGATCTTCTTGCTCTCATGGGAGACCAGATTGACAACATTCCTGGAGTTCCGGGGATTGGAGAGAAAACTGCTATTAATTTGATTAATGAATTTGGTTCCCTCGAAAATCTTTATCAGAACATTGATAAAGTGAAAAGGAAAAATATCAGGGAGAATCTTCTGAATTTCAAAGACCAGGTTTTTATGGCAAGAGAACTTGCTAAATTGGATGTCGATTCACCTGTTGAACTTGATCTTGAAAAGCTGAAATTGAAGGATCCTGATAGAGGTAAACTTTTTCCCATTTTCAGGAGACTGGAATTCACAAGTTTGATGAAGGAGATGGCACGCCGACCTGAAGGAATTGAAATCGTAGAATCTGAGCCAGAAATTGTGGATGGATTTGCTGTGAGTGTCAGAAACAGTAGTGCTTTTGCAGGTCATCATCCGCAGAAAATTTTTAAGTTTGATGCCAAAAAACTCCCTGAACTTTTGAAGAAGAAGCCCCGCTGGTCTTTTGATTCAAAGAGTGTTTACAAGGCACTTCTAAAATCTGAAATGAGGCCGGATATTTTCGACTTTGACATGAAGCTTGCTGACTATTTGATGGAACCTGAACGACCCAGGTATGATTCTTCTTATCTCGCAATGCATTATCTTGGACTTGCATTTGAGCAGGACGAACCGGAGGCACCCGCCTATGAAGTTTCCCTCGTTCTTCAAACTCGCGAGCATATAGAGAAAGAGTTAAAAGAACTTGGTCTTTCAAAACTCTATAGGGAGATTGAACTTCCTCTTGCCTACGTCCTTGCCAAAATGGAAAATCGCGGGATTCTCCTTGACAGAAAAAGATTGAAAAAACTTGATGTAGAAATCCAGAAGCAGTTATTAAAACTTGAGCAAAAAATTTATGAGCTTGCAGGGACAAAATTCAACATAAACTCTCCCAGGCAACTTTCACATATACTTTTCGAAAAGCTTAAACTTCCACCGATAAAAAAGACAAAATCTGGCTTTTCCACTGATGCAGAAGTCTTATCAAAACTTGCCGCTATCCATGAACTGCCAAAGACAATACTTGAATTCCGTGAGCTCTACAAGGTCAGGTCTACCTATGTTCTTTCTCTTCTGGAACTTCAGGATCCGGAAACTGGTAGAATCTATCCAACCTACAACCAGACAGGAACTGCTACTGGAAG
>JALSOD010000046.1 GCA_026986655.1 Caldifarciminota bacterium
TACAGCCTCATCCGTAGTGTCAGTTTTTGCAAGTTCACTGTAAATTTTTTCCATCTGGTCTATTTTGCCTGCCTGTCCCAGGATATTGGCCAGGTTGAAGAGTATATCTTTATTCCCCTTCAATTTTGCTCGTCCTCCTTGCAGTATATGGATGGCTTTTAGCGTGTCTCCAAGCCGCATTTCAATTGTGGCGAGGTCAATGTATCTTTTGGGATTTAACGAATCCTCCTCAAGTGCCTTTGAATAATACTTTTTCGCTAATTTTAAATCATTTATCTGTTCAAAATAGAAGGCTGTGAGGGCGTTCAAATAGGCATTGTCAGGATAATCCTCTATTACCCTGTAAAGAAGTTCTCTCGCCTGTGCGAGTCTGTGCTGACTTAAAAGAAAATAGGCATACATTGAGACATTATCAGGATTTGGATTTTCTTTAAGGGCCCTTTTCAGAAACCTTTCAGCGAGTGTAAAATCGCCTATATCGGCTAAATAACGAGCAATATAGTATCCATCATTGGGATCATTGGGGGAAAGGGCGAAAGATGCAAGTCTCTCGGTCAGAGCTCCGTACCTGTCTCCCGATTTGTCTTTTAAAAGAGAGATGAGTTTTCTGATTCTTGTGTTTGTTGGTGAAATTTTTTCAAGTTGTTGTAAAAGTTCAAGTGCCTTTTGAGTGGAATCCATTTCCATGAGGATTAGAGCCATCTTCATGGGAATTGTGAGGTTCGATGGCTGCAGGAGATTTGCCTTTGAATAATGCACAAGACTTTTTTCGTACTCTTTCTTTTTTTCATAAATTGTACCAAGGGAAATTTCAACCCTAAAATCTGGCTCTTCAAGCTGTTTCTCGATGTCAAGAAGCAGAGGCTCGGCCTCATCGTAGTATCCTGCCCTTACAAGTGCACTTCCGTACTGAATCTTAATGTTCAAGTCATCGGTTATCTTCAGAATTTTTCGATAAAACTTTAATGCCTGGGGAAGGGAATCCATTGCATCATAGACATTAGCTGCAAAATGGATCATCAGTGTATCATCCGGAAACTCTTTAATGCCGCGTTTTAGATACATGAAGGCAAATTTTTCTTTTCCAAGGCCAATCAATGCCCGTGTTATTGTTGCGTAAACTTCAGGAGTTTTAATCTTTCTAAGGACCCTTTTCGCATAACTATACGCCTTACGGTACTTTCCAAGATTTATGTAATCTTTGGCGATTCTTACCAGATATTCGGGTTTTTTCTCCTTTTCATAACCCTCTCTCAACACTTCAATGGCTTTTTTGTAGTTGTGGGAAGATTCGAAGTAGTCGGCCTCCAGTAAATAGCTTGAGAAATCCTGTGAAAAAGTGATGCCAAATGTCAATAAAAGTGTGAAGATTGCGGTCAAAAATCTGGCATACGTAACACTAAAATTTAAAGTTTGTGAAAAATTTCTAAATTTCTTTCGGAAGGTCGGTACTTTTTTCATCCCATTATTAACTCCAGAATGGTTAATTCTACTTTAAGATTTTCATCTATCATTTTGCTCCTCAATTCTGATTCTACTGAGATTAATTTTTTAAATCGTTTGAAATCACTCCCGGAAACTCGCGATTCCTTAATTCCCTGCTGTACCTGCCTCCTGTAAACACTTGCAAGGTAGGAGACCATATTCCGTGGCTGCACTCCAGACGACTCAAGTATATCCAATTCCTTCAATGCGTTTTTAATCTCTCCTTTCTTAACAAGATTATAAAGTCTGTATGCCCTTGCCTCCTCATAGGGGGTGACCACTGAAAAAATGTCTTCGAGGGTTAGGAGCTTTTTGTCTCCAATGTAGAGTAAAATTTTAATCAATTCGTTATCAATCTTTCTCAGTGACGGTGGTAAAATAGAAATAAGGGTCTCCAGTGTTCTCTCATCAAATTCCACGTTTTCCTTCTGCAATTTTTTTCTGACCCATGCCTTAATAACGTTGCGATCAAGTAGCTCAAATTCTACAACAAAAATACTTTCAATGTCACTAATTTTCTTTAGACAGACCCTTTTGTCAGATTGGCAAACGAGAATCAAAGGAGCAGTAGTTTTCCATATCTTTGATTCAACCAATTTTTTTAAATTTTTGAATTTTTCGGCTTTTTTTAAAACGACGAACTTTTTTGAAGTATCGAAGAGACCTGTCTCCTGGAAGTTTCTGACAATATCATCGAATTTTGCCTCATCGCCAAAGAATAAAAGTTTGGAATTACATCCACAGAGTTCTCCTATCTTTTCGATAGCCCTATCTATTAAAAAATCCTCTTCTCCGTAAAAAAAATAAACCGGTACTCTTACATCCTGGGAATTTTTTGAAAGTTTTTTGAGGAAATCCAGTCCTTTCATTGAGAGAGTTTTTTCTCTAAAAGATTTTTGACTATTCCAGCATTTGCCTTACCTCTGGTCTTTTTCATCACCTGACCGATTAGAAATCCAAGCACACCTGTCTTCCCTTTTTTGTATTTTTCAACAATCTCGGGGTTTTCTTCTATAACTTCTTTTACAACATTTTCAAGGAAATCTGTGTCCTTAACCTGTTTTAGGCCCTCTTTTTCCACTATTTCTGTCGCACCTTTTCCGGTCTCCTGCATTTTCCTGAATACATCCTTTGCGATGTTGAGCGTGATTTCCTCTTTCAATACGAGAGAGAGGAGCTCAGCGATGTCTTTAGGTTTGAACTTAAATTCTGAAATTGATACGCCGCTTTCATGAAGGTTGCGAAGAATTTCGGTTGTCATCCAGTTGGCCGCCAATTTAACCGCATCCTGTGCCTTGCTTGTGAGTTTTTTCAACTTTGCCACGAGGGTTTCAAAGTAATCGGCCACGTCTTTTTCATGTGTTAATACGAGTATCTGGGATTTTTTCAAACCGTAAGTCCTCTCGAATCTGAGCTCCTTTTCCCATGGGAGTTCTGGTAGGTTTTTCAGAGAGTCCTTGATGAACTCCTCATCGATGGAAACCGGCATAAGATCGGGCTCAGGGAAGTATCGGTAATCGTGGGCTTCCTCTTTAGCCCTCATGGTTCTTGTTTCTCGTGCCCCTTCATCCCAGAGTCTTGTTTCCTGAACTATATGTTCACCGTTTTTTATAGCTTTAACCTGTCTCTCAAACTCATAAGTAAGTGCATCTTCCACTGCCTTGAATGAATTTAGATTCTTAAGCTCAACCTTTGTTCCAAGTTCTTCCTGGCCCACAGGTCTTACGGAAATATTGCTGTCCACTCTCAACTCGCCTTTCTCCATATCACAGTTGGAGATTTCAAGATATTTCAGGGTCTGTTTTAACCTTTCTAAGAATGCTCTTGCCTCCTTTGGACTTCGCATGTCCGGTCGGGTAACAATCTCGAGCAGAGGAATGCCGGCACGGTTAAAATCAAGAAGTACACTTCCGTCTTCTGTGTGGATAGACTTGGCCGCCTCATCCTCAATGTTCATCCTTTCAATTCTCACGCTTCTTTTTTTACCATCGATGTCGAATTCCACCACACCATCTGTTGCAATTGAACGCGTGTACTGTGTGATCTGATAGCCCTTAGGAAGATCAGGGTAGAAGTAGTTTTTTCTGTAAAATTCGGATTCTTGGTGGATAGTTGCGTTAAAAGCGTGAGCCACTTTTACAGCCAGACGGAAGGCTTCTTCGTTCACTACAGGTAGAGCTCCGGGTAGTCCTAAACAGACTGGACACACAACGGTGTTGGGCTCCTCTCCATAGGTGTTTGGACAGGAGCAAAATAGTTTTGTCCTCGTGTTTAACTGAACATGGATTTCGAGACCTATGACTGCTTCGAATTCCTCACTCACAGTGATTGACTTTAAAGCTCATCATTACCGGTTGTCAACATCCCGCTTCCTGCTTGATAATTTACACATGAAGGTAAAAGAAATTACCGAATATATCGATGAATTACTGAACGTCAGGGAGATCGATGACATCAGTATGAATGGATTGCAGGTGGGTGGGAACCACGAAGTTAAAAAGATAGCACTTGCCGTTGATGCTTCCCTTGTCACGTTTGAGAAAGCGAAAGAGGCTGATCTCCTGATTGTTCATCACGGATTGTACTGGGGAAAGCCAATTCCACTTGTTGACAGTATGTATGAAAGGGTAAAGTCACTTCTGGAGAATAATGTGGCACTTTATGCGGCACATCTGCCACTTGACCTTCATCCAGAATTGGGAAACAACGCTCAGGGACTTAAACTTCTGGGATTGAAGGCGTCAGGTGAATTTGGAAATTATCACGGAGTAAACATTGGATTTGAATTTGAGATACCAGAAACTATGGGACTTCTGGAGTTTAAAAACCTTTTTGAAGAAAAATTGGGAACAAGTTCAATTCTCTGGGATTTTGGGCCATCGAATATCAAGTGTGGTGCTTATGTTTCTGGAGATGCAATTTCTCTGCTCCCGGAGGCGATTGAGAAAGGACTTGATATATTCATAACAGGAGAGCCGAGACACAGCTCCTACTGGTCTGCCTATGAAGCCGGTATTA
>JALSOD010000047.1 GCA_026986655.1 Caldifarciminota bacterium
GTGCCCTCTTTTCTCACTGTATGTCTGATCTCCCTCAAAATCGTGAATTGCAGTTCTTACAATATCACCCTCTTTCTTGTCTGGACATACTGCGTGAACTGTGTACCCGAGCATCTGAAGTGCCTGGAAGGGCACCATGATCTCATAGTCCTCCACATAGTCTCCTGCAAGTATCAGTATCTTTTTGGCCATTTTCCTACCTCCTTTTTGTTAACTCAATTATATCACAGATGCATTCATGTTAAAAGGGTTTTAAGTTGAAGTTCCAGGTGGCATTTGTTATCATAAGGGGCAATATAACAAGGAGGTGTTATGTTACAGAGAACAATTCCGCTTGTAATTGTGTTTGTAATGGGAATTCTTACAACCCTTCAATTTTACATACCTCATCCAATCTCCCAGGAATTCTATAGAACTACGATTGATTGGATGAATGGCATCTCCTCTATGGCCATCATTCTTGCGATTGGGAGTTTGATAAAGCATCATTGGACAAAGGTATCGCGTGGTCAAAATGTGGTATATTCAACGACCACACTCGTTTCTCTTGCCTTCATGGCGTTGATTGGATTTATCGGAGGGATCGGCCAGCACAGCTTGTTCCAGAAACTCTTCGAAAACGTCCAGATTCCATTGCAGGCAACTATGTTCTCACTGCTTGCTTTCTTCATGGCATCTGCAGCATACAGGGCATTCAGGGCCAAGACATTTGAAGCAACTCTACTGCTTCTTGCAGCATTCATAGTGATGATTGGAATGATTCCCCTCGGATACTACATAAGCCCTGGTATTTCTCAATTCTCACAGTGGATCCTTGATGTTCCAAACATGGCAGCCAAGCGCGGAATAATGATAGGTGTGGGTCTCGGGATGATCTCAACTTCTCTCAAAATAATCCTTGGGATAGAGCGGAACTGGCTTGGAGGATAAAATGAGAGACTTTCTACTGAAATTGGGAAATATTGATAGAAGGGTAATTTATGGAATTATAGCCATAGGGGTGATTATCCCTCTACTAAGACCTATTGGTTTACCAGAAAATATAACCCCTCCCGTGAAACATCTGTACGATTACATTGACTCCCTGCCGAAAGGATCAGTAATAATCCTTTCCATCGATTATGACGCCACAGTTTTGCCTGAGGTTCATCCAATGGTACTTGCTGTATTGAGACATGCTATGGTGAGGGGAATAAAACCAATTGGATTGGGTCTTAATCCAGCAGGGACAGGTCTTGGATTGGACGCATTTTCAAAGGTTGGTAAGGAACTCGGTAAAAAATACGGTATAGACTTTGTTTATCTTGGATTTAAACCGAATGTTTCGGCAACAATACTTGGACTCGGTGAGGATATAAGGAAAGTTTTCCCGACAGACTATTTCGGAACGCCTATAGATTCAATCCCAATGCTGAAAAATGTTAGAAACTATAACGATATTGCACTGACAATAAGTTTTTCGGGTTCATCCCTACCAGAGAACTGGATAATGTACGCGAATGCAAGGTACGGGGAAAAGATTGCATGCGGGGTAACAGCGGTCATGGCAGCAGATTTCTATCCATACCTACAGACCGGCCAATTAATAGGAATGATAGCAGGTTTGAAAGGTGCGGCTGAATATGAAACTCTCGTTAACAGACTTTTCAGGAGGCTCGGACTCAAAAAGCCATCAGTTATTGCGATCAGAGGGATGGACGCAAACTCCCTTGCTCATGTTTTGATCATGATTTTCATAATCCTCGGGAATTTAGCATATTTTTCATCAAAAAGAGGGAGGAAAGAATAATGTCACATGATCCCTGGGTCTGGATTTCAGCAATTTTGTCCCTTTTCATATTTTCATTTCTTTATAGAGACAATCCATTCTATAAATTCGCTGAACATCTATTGGTTGGAGTTTCAGCGGGATACTATCTAAACATTTATTGGTACAATGGAATTTATCCAAATATTGTTTCTCATATTATAAAAGAGCACAACCTGCTTTACATTGTGCCTCTGTTCCTTGGGTTACTTTACTTCGCGATTTTCATTCCCAAGTTCTCGTATTTTATAAGATGGCCTATTGCATTTTTACTCGGGACTGCATCCGGTTTTGCGATACCTGCAGCATTTCAGGCAAGGATTATGGAACAGGCTAAAGGCACCATTCTTTTTTCTCCGTCATCCTATAATTCACCCCTTGCGTTTATAAACGCAGTCCTGATTTTCATTGGGGTTCTTACGGTTCTTTCCTATTTTTTCTTCTCAAAAGAGCATAAAGGTGGTCTCAAAATTTCATCCAAGATTGGGATAATCTTTTTGATGATAGGTTTCGGAGCCTCATTCGGCTACACAGTAATGGCACGTGTTTCGCTCCTTATTGGCCGTTTACAATTTTTACTTGGTACATGGCTTGGATTGATTAAATACTGAAAATGGAGAAGTTTGCGTTAATAACAGGTGGTTCAAGAGGAATTGGGAGAGCAACAGCCATTCTATTTGCAAATCGGGGAATTAATGTGGCGATCAACTATCTGACAAATGACAAAGCAGCTGAAGATACCCTGTCGGAGATCAAAGGTCATGGAGTAAAAGTTCTTAAGATCAAAGCAGATGTCTCAAAAGAGGACGAAGTAAAGAGGATGTTTGACATTATAAGCGAAGAATTTGGTAATTTGCAGATTATTGTTAATAATGCTGGACTCTCAACTCATTACTCTCCCGAAGAACTTTCACTCGAAGAATGGAATAGAGTTTTGGGGGTAAACCTTACAGGGGCTTTCCTTGTAACAAAATATGCAATTCCGTTTCTGAAAAGATCAGGGTGGGGTAGAGTAATCAATGTATCATCTCTAAGGGCTTTCTCCGGATCCCCAAAAGGTGTCCATTACTCTTCTGCGAAGGCAGGATTGCTGGGTTTCACAAGATCAATGGCTCTGTATCTTGCAAAATTCAACGTGACAGTCAATGCGGTTGCACCAGGATACACAAGAACAGACATGACTGCTGGATATTTGAAAACACGGGAGAACGAGATCAAAGCAAAGATCCCTTTAGGTCGGGTGGCTGAACCTGAGGAAATTGCTGAAGTTATCTACTTCCTTGCGTCAGAGGCAAGCTCTTACATAACTGGTGAGATTATTACCGTGAATGGGGGTATTTACTTCACTTAGGGTATTTTTTTATCTAACACTTTTGTCAGGTTTGATAAACTATTTTTTCCTTGAGGCCTCTGCCACAATTAAACCAGGAAATGCCAGTATACCACCAATAATTCCACCCATAACAGCAGCAGACAACCAGTATATATCGTAGGTTTTGTATAAATAAATCCCCATAATTCCCCCCATGATAATGCCTAAGACTCCTGTCAGAATAGCAACGGATTTAAGCAGGAAGTAAATAAGGATTCCAACTGCTATTGCAAAAATGAAGATTACAATATTGAGTAGCATGACACTCCTACCTGATTATCTGCAAATTGTTTTAGAATACACTATTTCAGTGTAAAAACTCGCCTTTCAAATTTAAACAGTCAAATCGGGTTCCTCTACTTCCCGAAAAATTCCCGGATTTTTTTGACCACGTATTTCTTTTCTTCATAAGTTAGCTCAGGGAAGATTGGGAGTGAAAGAACCTCTTTCGCCGCCTTTTCAGCCTCAGGGAAGTCACCTTCTTTGTAACCAAGATAGGAAAATGCAGGCTGCAAATGGAGAGGAATCGGGTAGTGGATTGCTACTCCAACTCCATTATTGACGAGATAATCCTTCAGTTCATCCCTTTTGCCAGTTCTCAAACTGTACTGATGATAAATATGGTAATTCCCCTCACGCTCCGCTGGTACCTTGACAACATCCTTCAAATTTTCGTTGTAAAATTTCGCATTTTCTCTTCTCAGATGGTTCCATCTGTCTGTATAGGGAAGTTTTACGAGCAAATATGCAGCCTGAAGAGAATCAAGCCTCGAATTATAACCGAGATACTCGTGATAATACTTTCTGGGCGAGCCATGAACCCTCAGGCTCTTTGCTTTCTTATAAATTTCTTCATCATTTGTGACAACAAGTCCTCCATCACCAAGAGCCCCAAGATTTTTGGTAGGGAAGAAACTGAACGTTCCAATGTGACCAATCGTACCGAGCTTCTTGCCTTTGTAAGTCGCACCAATTCCCTGAGCCGTATCCTCAATCACATATAGACCGTATTTTTCTGCTATTTCCATAATTTTATCCATATCTGCAGCCTGACCGTAAAGATGAACCGGAATTATAGCCCTCGTCTTTTCTGTTATCTTCTCCTCAATCAATTCAGGATTGATATTGAACGTATCTGGATCGATGTCGACAAAGACCGGTTTAGCACCAAGCATTGCTATTGTTTCCGCAGTAGCTATAAACGTGAATGGAGTTGTGATAACCTCATCACCGGGTTTTATGTCTATTGCGGAGAGTGCGATACTTATGGCATCTGTACCATTCCCTACTCCTACTGCATATTTAACACCAAGA
>JALSOD010000048.1 GCA_026986655.1 Caldifarciminota bacterium
TGTAGGAAGTACCCGCCCCTATTCTGATTGCCGCGTTAGCTGTTAGTATGGATTCCTCTAAATCACCGATAAAAAGTACCCGTCCATTTGGATTCCCGGTTATAATGTATTTTGCGGCGTCTTCTTCCTCAAAAGTGGCTCTTTTAACTTCCCTCGAGACTATCTTCTCCGGAATTCCAGTATCAGCTATTACGAGTTTGCCCGTGTGGAGTTTACCGGGATAAAAAATATTGCCAACCTTAGGGAAGATCATTGTTACCGTGAGATCAGCGTAAACAGCATCGCCTGTCACCTCGCCTGTGGAAGGATTCACACCGGATGGTATATCGATGGAAAGTGTGTATGCACGGGATTCATTTATCCAGGCTATAATGTTTCTGAATATCCCCTCAGGGTTGCCTTTAAAACCTGTCCCCCAGATAGCATCCACGATCAGATTGGCACTCAGAAACTTGTTTCTGATGTTTAAATCTGGTGTTATTATTTCCACTACTTTTCCACCTAACTTCTCAAAAAGTTTGAGGTTAAATTTGGCCTCTCTGTTGAGTTGTCTCCTCCTTCCGGCGATGAAAACCGTGAGATCATGGGTTTTCTCAAGCAAATACCTCGCAACAACAAGACCCTCAGCGCCATTGTAACCTTTTCCAATTACAACCACGCCTCTCTCAACAGGGAGCTCTATCTCCTCGATTAAAACTGAAAATGCTGTTCTCCCTGCGTTTTCGGTGAGGATGGCATTTTTGAGGCCAATTTCCCTGTTTGCAATCTTCCTGAGTTTCTTCTGCTCATCGGGTGTTAAAACAAACATTGTTTATTCTTCTCCACATCAGTGATAGGATTATTTTAATAGCAGGGTGGGGAAAATACCATTCTTTGAGTATTTTATTAATAGCATTAGAATTTTCCCACAACCATGAGAAAAATACTCGTGAAAATTTTCATAATTCTGGTGGTCATTGGAGCTCTGGGAGTGGGAATGAATGTGGGGTATAGGATTTCCAAAAAAGGAGTAAAACATCTGCTTGAGAAAATTCTGAAATCCAGGATTTCTTATGATTCTTATGAATTTAACCCATTCTCGCATGTCAGGTTTGTTAATTTTAGATCAAAATCCATGCGTGCCGATACACTTGAAGTGGACTTTGACTTCGTGGACATGCTCTACAGAAAAATTGCCCTGATCAGGGCAGTAAATCTCTATTTTAATCTTGATACACTTGTCTCAGCTTATATTGGTGAAAAGGGTGGAGGTGGAAAAATCCCGGATTTTGAAATCTCAAAGGTAATCTGGAATAGGGCAGAGCTCATTGCAGGTGGGCTTGACTTTAAAATGGCCTATGTAATAGGTAGTTTCAGCGGTGTTTCAAATACACTGATTATCCCTTTTAAGGCTATTCACATATCTTTTCTCAACAATGAGTACCGCTTTCTGTCGTCAACTGTGAGGGTTTTCAAGGATTCAACCGTGCTCGGTAATGTTACGGCTCTTTCTGATAAAATTGTGGTAAAAGGCGGAAAGTTGAAGATACCTGGTGGGAATCTTCTGCTCTGGAGTGCGAGGTTTGTAAGGTATGAGAATACCATCCTGAAGGATGCAAGAGGTAAAATCAGAGGAAATACCTACGAAATCAATGCCAGAAACTCGAAGATTATCGGAAAATATGATGTCGATTCGCTACGGGTAGTTTTATCCACAGAGGACTTTGATACGCTGAACCTCCACAGTTTTGTATTTTCCCGGGGAAAGACATCCGTTGAGGGTAGGGGGAGAGTTGGACATCTCTCCTATGGAGTAACAGATTCGATAAATTACTCGTTAAATCTTGAGATTTCGAATTTCAAAAGGGGTGAAGTAGGATTTTCTGGCATAGTTTCCATGAAGGGTAGGGGTGAGACTGGATCGTTTGAGGCGAACTTGAGGAACGTCTTTTATGATAAATACAACTTCAGACAGTTGAATTTGATTTGCGATTATACGAAAAACGGACTTTCTATTAACAATGGGGAGCTGATTGATCCAAATTTAAATGTAATTTTCAACGGCTACGTTTCAAAAGACTCCACAAGAGTGAATTTGTCAGGTAATGGTTATGATCTTTTTACCTACGCTCCACGGCCTATACACACGAGTTATTTTAATCTTGCAGGCTCAGTTTTCCTCAAAGATGGATATAAAGAAATTGATCTCGCTGCAGAAGTTAAATCTCTCAAGTATGAAAATATCGAATCTCCATATCTCCGAACACGTATCAGTTTCAAGGGGGGAAATCTGAATGTAGAATTGATGGGAGAAAAATTTGCAGTTGGTGAAGTGGTTTCTGATTCAACGAGTCTCGATCTCTCTTTATCCTCCTACCACATGGGTAAATATTCTCTTGCCGTGTATTTTGACAGTGATTGGGTCAGAACACAGGGTAATTTTTACCTTGATTCAAGCGGGTTATACATCGAGAATAGGGATTTTTCATATAAACTGGATTCATTGACAGAGAAAACCGTAAAACCAATATTCTTGAATGTTGCTGAAAGTGGATTTGAGGTGTCGGGTGATTCCATCAATTTATTTAGAGGTCAGCTCACACGTTTATATCTCAGATTTTCTAACGACAGCGTCGAAGCGGATGTTAAATTTGACAGGATAGATCTATCATTTCTCCAGAAACTCACAAATCCAGGAAATGTTGAAAATGGGATATTATCTGGTGAGCTTGCTATTCACGGCCCTGCGTCTTCTCCTCAAGCGAGATTTAAAGGACGCCTCTGTAACGCAGAATTAAAAAATTTGAATATCGATACACTTAGAACTGAAATTGTCTATCAAAATCAGAGCTTCGTAAGCCCTCTAACTGTAATCAAAGGTAGAAAATTCGCAATTTATACGGATTTCGTTGTACCGGCTCAATTTTCGATAAGACCTTTCAGTTTCAACCCTTTAAAGGAGAAAAATATTCATGCTGATTTGACGGTTGACCATATAGATGCAAGTATCATGACAGATCTGCTTGGTGGGGAGGTTTATCCGGAATCCGGTGCTCTCACAGGAAACCTTATTTTGACAGGAAGTATCATCTCTCCTGAGTTGGTCGGAAAAATGGTTTTGAAGACTAAAGGGGTTTACATTGAAACTTTTGGTAAAGAGTACCAGAGTGTTTTCGTTCGCATGGTTTTCAAAGATCAGGAGGTAGATATACCGAATATCAGGGTGGATGCAGAAAATGGATACCTTACGGGCTCAGGATATGTACAACTCTCCGGATTCAGGCCAGAGAGCCTGAAGCTAAAATTCCATCTTTATAAATTCCCCTTTGCGAAGGGTGATATTTTTGAAGGTGTTTTCGATGGTTCTCTTGAGGTCTCAGGAGTCCTACCGGACAACATCCTGGTGGCAGGTGATCTCTATGTCGAGGAAGGATACGCCTACCTTTCTTTTGGGAAATCCGGTGGCAGTGGAAGGATGCGACCAAATCCCCTGAGGCTCAATATTAGAATCAGGGCTGACAGGAGAATTTTCCTCGTTAATGAACTTGCAGATATGGAATTCTCAACAGACCTTACAATTGTAAAGCAGGACCCTGTGACAGTGCTGATTTCAGGTAAGCTGGACGTGATTAAAGGAACATTCTTATATCTCGACAGAATTTTCATCATTCAGGAGGGAAGCATCATCTTCAATAACGAACCTGAAATAAATCCGACACTTAATCTGCAGGGTGAGACAGTGGTCAATGACACTATATTCATCGATCTCCACGTCACTGGCAGTCTAAAAACCCCTGAAATCCAGCTGACATCCAATCCTCCGTTACCTGAAGAAGACATTATCTCCCTTCTGAGTTTTGGCAAGCTACTTTCAGAGGTTCCGCTAACGATAAGAGATATAAACCTTATGAAAACAAGGGCGCTGAATCTGGCAGAGGGGTTGATTTCCAAAGAATTACAAAAACGTCTGAGAATAAACGAATTGGAACTGAGAACCGGTCTCGCCGGTGAAAACCCTCGTGTCACTGTCGGTCTTTATCTTTCCCCGCGAGTCTATTTCAAGTATGCTCATTCCTTCGAAGTCCTTGAGAAGGATGTCTACCAGGTCAAATATTTCATAAAAAGGAATATGGCTATATACGGTGAAAGAGACAAAGAGGGGGAAATCTCAATTGGTATCGAAGCAAGATACAGATTCTAAAATGCCTTACGCAGAAGTTGCCGTATCTCTCAATCTTCAGAGTCTCTTAACCTACCACACCGATAGATTTGACGTGAATATCGGGGATGTGGTGCTTGTGGAGGTTGTTGGAAGAAAAGTAAAGGCTGTGGTGCTCGACGTTAAAGATAAGTATATGGGGGATTACGAGGTAAAGCCTATCCTTGAAGTTTTCCCCTACAAGATTTCGGATTTTCATATCAAACTGATAAAATGGATGCACGAA
>JALSOD010000049.1 GCA_026986655.1 Caldifarciminota bacterium
ATTATATGTTCTCAATGAGAACTTTTACGGCCTAAGTTCTTATGTATTCAAGTGATATATCGTGTAAAAATTAAATTCGTGGGTAATGTCAGCCCTTCGGGGGCTCCTCACTGCTTCCAAGAGGGGGATTCTGGGGAAAGGAGTTGGTGGAACTTCGTCCGGAGGGGCCGGATGGGGATTTTTATTAAATTGGAGGTATGCATGATGATTAAAATTGGTGAAATTATCGAAGATTTCGAATTGAAAGACCAGAATGGAAACACTGTCAAATTGTCAGATTTCTCAGGTAAGAAGGTGCTCCTGTCATTCCATCCGCTTGCTTGGACGCCGGTTTGTAGAGATCAAATGATTGACCTTGAGAAAAATTTTGAGACTTTCCAGGAGCTCAATACAGTAGCTCTTGGAATAAGCGTCGATAGCACATTTTGCAAACATGCATGGGCTGATAATATCGGTGTGAAGAAAACGATTCTTCTCTCAGATTTTTGGCCCCACGGTGAACTTGCAAAGAAATTGGATGTATTTAACGAGGAGAAGGGCTTTTCGGAGAGGGTAAATATTATTGTTGATGAAAACAGGAAGGTTATTTTTGCAAAACACTACAACATTCCAGAGCTTCCAGATATCAGCGAGATTCTCGATTTTCTGAGGAATTACGGAAAATAGACAGGTTCCCCCTGTATAGAAGCTCACTTTTACCATAACTCTGTCGAGCGCACATGGATGAAAAAGTTTTCGAATAGCCACATAACTTTGTCAATTACGGGTTGGGCAGGTAAAAAGTTATATGGGGGAATGTAGATTGGATGCAAGAAGAATCAGCCGATATTCGGTTTAGAGAATTGTGTCCTACTACCCTTCAATTTAAACTTATAGGTAAAACTGGGGTATAAGAGCAGGATTATTCCAGCAAATTCGAAGATCCATCTCCTTCAGAATGGGGATTAAGGGAGATGATAAATGTTTTGAAAAGCCCCCAAAATCGTACTTTTGCCAGAGGGGGATTTTAGGACCCATTATATGGAGCGTTTAACTATAAAAGCTTTTCAGAGAGGATGTTTGTTCCCTACAATTAAAGATGGTGGTTATCTAATTGATTCCTGGTGAGGTTTATAGCTTTTGATAGAGAACAAGGGGGCGGCGCTTCGCGCCGCCCCCAATTTTTTACTTCCCTATCTTGTAGAATTTTTCTGTTGAATTCAACTTTCCTCCTCCACCACATCCGTTCTGAATGTAGTAGCTTGCATCCACGTTTACCCCTGTAAAAGAACCTTGTAGAGGGGTAAGTACCAGGTTGCCCTGGGCATCTGGCGGCGGGTAAAATCCTACAAAAATATCATCTGCCTGCCCGTCACCATCAAGATCGTAGCAATGTGTTCCAAGAAATACGAATAGGATGTAATCGTTCTGACCGTATCCCGCGGGAATTTGAAATGAAAGGTTAAAGTTCCCCAATCCTACTGGATTATTCGCCTGTACCTGAGCATCATTCTGGTCAAGTACCTGATCATGACTAAACACCGCTATTGGGAGGAATTGAATCTCCTGCCCGGCAGTTGTCAGATTCCCGGTGATTGTTACTGTACCTGTTCCACCACCACCACCTCCGGCATTGATGATGAATTGGTGAAGAAAGTTAATCCAGTTTGTGTGGACAAAGTCAATGGAGGCATAGGCTGCTGAATCATGTTGAAACTCTGCCTGAGTTGATGGGAAATATATGGTTAAACCACCGCGTGTGAGACCAGGTGCATTTGTGTATGTTCTTAAAACAGCTTCGTTTAGATCGTTTATAACGTTATCAGCAGCAGTCCTGATTGATGGGTTCTGTCCTACGTTTGGCTCGTTTTTGAGATTATTTATAAACTCTCTAATATCTACAAATGCTGGGTCATCGTATTGTGTGTAATGTGTTCTGCCCCATGCATCCTGCACTTCATCCCAGTGACCATTGACATTGTCGACTATTCTATTTCCGAGAACGCCGATGTCGGCGCCAAGTGCGGTCATGTAACTCAAATCTATAGCGGCCATGTGAACAATTTTCTGGAGTCTCTGTCCGGCGTTGTAGACGGCTTCTGCAATTTTCCTGGATAACTCTCTTGCGGTCATGGTGGGTCTATTTACGAGAGAATCAAGCCATTCAGGAGCGTTCAGAACACTCTGCATCGGGAGGGTGAATTCTGATGCGACCATATAGTCTGCAACGTCTTTAAGCTGGTAACCTACCTCAGCTTGAGCCATAAGACACGCGTGGAAAATCACGAGATCAAAGTGGACATTTGCGTTCTGAATTGCGGACTTGAGCTGATTTAATGTCATGAGATTCCCCGAGCCGTTCTGGTCATCAACGCAGCAGCCTCTCCATCCACCACCATGGTCATCGATCAGAAGAGCATAGTGTTCGGCAGGGTAGTGCTGGACCGCATATTCAATGAACTGCTGAAGTGTCGTGGGATCAGACATATCCCGGGTGCCGAGGTTTTCAAGTACCGGTGAACTCAAAGAGTCAGGAAGTTCATGCTCGTGATGTTCTATGAAGTAATATTTGACAATGCCGCCTTTCTTTATAGAACCGACTGCGACTATGATGTTCACTTCATCAGAACTCCCCACAAGCTCAAGATTCTGAGCATCTTCAATAACGTAAGAAGTCCCATTGTTACTAACATCAAGGTTGTTATTCCCATCGAGATAACCAATGATGGTCCATTTGGGAGTCTGTTGCGTTGGGGGCTGCGTCGTGGTTGAGCCTTTACATCCCACAAGAGCAATAAGAATGATACTCAGTATGCCCATTACAATTTTATTTTTCATCTTTTTTCACCTCCTCTGATGAAAACTCTTTTTGGAGAAAATTCAATGCTTTGTCGACGGATCTGAAAATTTTTTCTTTTACGTCTCTTTCTAAAATCTTGATGACAATTCTTACCTGCCCGTAATCTGTCTTTATAAATTCGACTGTATAAAATTTTTTTATCATGAATGTTATGTTACAATTTAGGTGTTACAAAAATGTTAACGTGCAGTTAACATGGCCATGGAAAACTTACTGGATAGAGTAAAAGAGCTTTATTACAGGGGAAAATATGAAGAGGGGATAAGACTACTGGAGGGAATTCCTGATGAACAAAAGAATGCGGAAATTCACCTCTTCTTGGGTATGGGTTATAAATTTTTAAATAGATTCCTGGAAGCTGAGATTCACTTTAAAAAAGCGCGAAACTCATCTGATCCCAGAATAAAGATTTACTCACAATGGGGGCTTGGGGGAATTGAGATTGGAAGGGGTAATTTTGAAGCCGGCATCAAGTTATTGAAGGAAATTGAAGGAGAGATGAGGAAAACTCCGCAGTACCCATCCTATCTTTTTGACCTTGCCACAGGACTTTTTTACATAAATAAGCTTGATGAAGCAATTAATTATTTAAAAAAGGCTTTACAGGTGGCAGAGGAGCAGGGGGATCTCCACCTTATTGTGACTGCACTATCAAACCTTGCCGTTGCTTACGATGTTAAAGGAGATCTCAAAAGTGCACTGTCACTTTACGATGAATCAGTAAGAGTTGCCTCTCGTCTGGAGATCAAACCTGTCTTTTGCAACAATCTACTTAATCTTGCCGAGCTGTACGCCGAGATGAGGGATTCAGAGAATGCCTTGAAAGTGGTGGATGAAATTAAAAGCAGTGGATGTATCGAAGACAGAAGTGTTAGGGTTTCGATTCTTACAGGACTCGCGAAGACTTTTCTACTGCTCGGAAAATTAAGAGAGGCATCAGAACATTTGAAGATAGCTGAAAAACTACTGGTAGAGACGGATAGATTGCATGATATTGTAACCTACCATGTTATTTCCTTACTCCTCACGTATAAATCAGGAATTCTATCGAAAACAAAAGAACACGCTGAGGAAATTCTAAAAAAATGGAATCATAGAGATACTTATGAGTACAAAATTGCATATTTTATGAAGGTATGTGTTGGTGAAGAACAATTCGACATAGAAAATATAGAGAAGGTACTTGGAGACGAATTCTGTAACGATTTAATAGTAATTTCTCCTGTCTATGCAAAATTTTTGCTCAAGCATAATTTTAAAGAAAGGGCAGTAAATCTGATCAACAAAATATGCACCTGCATAGAGGAAAAGCATGGAAGACTCGGGTATTTCACACTGTTTAAGGAAGATTTATTGTATGTTATGAATGAAACAAAAGGAGAAATAGAACGTCCGGAATTCTTCATAAAGATTGCAGCCTCTCTTGGTGAAAATAAGCTTATTCAAGGGTTGATGCACGATATTTCAATAGGTGAGGTCGTCAAAAATCTGATAAAATCTCCAACTTTCCATCCGCATTTGTTTCTAATAATAAAAACGAAAGTTAAGACCTTTGAGGAGAAAGAAAATTAT
>JALSOD010000050.1 GCA_026986655.1 Caldifarciminota bacterium
TCCTCCTCTCACCTTACAAAAACGCAGAGGAACTTGCCACTTTCAACATAATCACCCAGAAATTCAAGGAAGGTGTGGAACCAACAAAGGAAATCCAGATTTTCAAAAATTACTTTCCGGGTAGTACCTATTGGCCGTACATAAAACTCCAGGAAGCAATTTACAACGTTGACAGGGGTGACACACTTGTCGCGATCCAGATATTAAAAGACCTCCTGAGTGGTGGACTGCCTATATCAATCTTAAAGAATGCACTTCTCTGGATCGGGAAACTTTCTCTTCTGACAAGAGATTACAAGACCGGGAAATACTACCTGACAAGATTCTCTAAAATTTTTCCAGATGACCCTATTTCGAGGAACATAAACGTGGTCTTATTGATCCTGACTGTCAGAAATGGGGATTTTAAGGATGCCTTAAAAATTATCAATGAGGGAAATTTTTCAAAAGAAGACCTCCCGCTCGTCATTTTAATCCATGGATATATCGAAACTATAAATGGAAATTACAAGGATGCGAAAAATTTACTTTTGACAGATGAAGGTGTCCCGAAAAATGTGGAACCCATTAAATATTATCTTCTGGCGTTCGTTTCTTACAAACTGTCAAATTTAAAAAAGGCGGACGATTTTGTTGGTAAGGTTTTAGGATCGGGGAACAAAGACCTTGCTCCCTACGCATCATTTTTGAGAATTCTTATTTATCGGAAGGAGAAAAAACAAAAAGATTACTCAAAGGCCCTTAAAAAATTCGTTGATGAATACACGAATTCTCCGTTATCACCCTATGCCTATTATCTCCTCGGACTTGAATTTTTTAAGAAAGACAAGCTGGATACTGCATTCACATATTTTGATAAAGCTCAGAGGCTTTCCCAGGAACTACCGATAAAGCCTCAGGTTTATTTTATGCTGGGTGAAATTTCCTTCCTCAAAAGAAACTACAAAGATGCAATCAATTATTTCTCGGTAGCTCAGGACGGGCTGACTGACAAAAACTACTCGAATTTTGTCTCACTCAGGATAGTGATGTGTCTCTACTATCTTAACAGGTTGGACGATCTCGTGAGTTTTTCAGAGGAAGTGCTAAAGACTGCTCCGGATTCAATCAAGGAGTGGATTCATTTCTACCGTGCAAAGACCTATTTCAAGATGAAAATGTACAAGTATACCGAAGATGAACTGGTTCACATCATCAGATCCAGGGCCTTTGGTGATGTACTTTACTATGCGTATTTTGAGCGCGGACTTCTCCATTACAAACTCAAACACTACGTTACAGCAGAAAAGTATTTTTATCAGGTGATTTCAAACTACTCGGATACATCAACAATTTATAAACTGTCATTTCTTTACATTGGTGATTGTAAATTCAACCGCCGGCAGTACGGACTGGCCGCACGTTATTACGAGAAGTTCCTTGAATTCCATCCAGCGGATAGTCTGTATTACGGTGCGCTCTGGCAACTTGGCCTCACATATTACAGGATGAGAAAATTTGACAGGGCACTCCAGGTATTCCAGCAGGTTTATAATTCAAACGTAAATAAATCCACTAAAGACATGGCGCTCTTTATGATGGCAGAGTGTTACAAGAGCCTTGAAGATTATGAAAAGGCAGCGGAGATATATTCACAGATATATAACGATGTAACTTCTCATTTGAGGGCCCTCGCACTTTACAAACTGGGTGATCTCTATTACAACCAGGAAATGTATGAGAATGCCTATGACACTTATAGGAAAATCATCGTTGAATTTCCCAACAGTGACCTTGTAGATGACGCCATTGAAGGATTCCTCCAGAGTGCCGGTAAGATTGGAAAGGAACAGGAAGCCTACGCGTTTTTCGATTCCTTAATTTACAATTCTCCACCGGTTATCGCTGCTACCCTGATCTTTAAAAAGGGTGAGTATCAGTTTAATCAGGGATGGTATGAAGAGGCCATCTCCACCTTCCGTGAAATCATAAACAAATTCCCGAGTGAAAGACTGATCAACAAAGCATATTTCTGGATTGGAATGGCATATCTGAGAGTAGATAGTTGTGACAGTGCCATAGCAAATTTCTCAAAAGCACTCACCATCCCTGAATCTTACTACTACATTGCCGAATGTTACTTTAAAAAGAAAGATTTTGCCAATGCACGAGACAATATGCTATTATTCTTGAAAAACACAGGGAATGAAACAATCAAATATCCGGAAGCTTACAGGGTTCTCGCCTATTCTTACATAAATCTTGGAGACACAACTGCCGCCGATTCAATGATGAATAAAATTCTTGTGAAATATCCAGATAATCCTGTGGCAGATGAAGCACGGCTTTATCTTGCCAAGAGACTTGCTCAGCGAGGACAGTATGATTCTGCGATGACACTGATCAAAATCATTAAGAAAAACAGATCCGATGACGTCGCGGCCAGGGCGAGTCTCCTGTTGGGCGATATTTACAAAGACATGGGAGAAACAGAGGCCGCTATCATCGAGTATATCACGACTTACAGAATTTACGAAAAGCTCTATCCTGAAATAGCAGAGGAAGCTTTGATAAGGGCAGGAGAGCTCTATGAAGAACAAAACCGTTTGGAGGAGGCACTCACGGTCTACCGACGCGCCATCCGAAAATTCCCGAATTCGCCCAGGCGTGCTGAGCTTGAAAAGAAGGCAAAAGAGATTGAGAAAACACTGATTGAGCAAAAACTGAAGCAAAAAGGAGAAGGGAAAACACAATGAAAAAACTGATATTTCTACTTTTGGCAGGATTGGTATTCTCTCAGGAAACAACTATCATTCCACAGCTTAAGGTTGAAGAATTTACGATTGTTGGAATAGATACTTTTAAGGCAAGAAGAAGTATTGTTGACATCGTCCCGGGATTCAGAAGTTACATCAATATAAAAGATCCTGATATGGTCGGATTCATTGTGAATAAATTCCCGGTTAAAACCTTCGAAATAAAGCCAGAAATAATAAAAGAAAGAAATTCATTTGTTCATGCATCGGTTGGAATTGGATACGGCAACAATATCCACATGAGATTCCTTGCAGGACGTAAGAAAGCAAAATCAGCCTCTCTTGCTGGATTCCAGATGATGGGGGTCTTTGGCGGTGATCATGGGATCAGCCAGTTGTCAGGATACCTCCAGACAACCGGGAAAAATTCACATGGTTTCTCCTATATATTTGGGATAGGCAACTACTCGAGATTTGAGAAAGCAGAGGATAATACAACTATAATCACCCATAAACTTTTTGTTCCTGGACTTAACGCAAATATTGACTTTTACCCACCAGTTAACGGTGGGCTGTTCTGGGGAGTTAATGCTGATGTTAACTACGTTTTCAGCGATACATCAAAGACCTTCTCTTATCCCTGGATTAAATTAAGCTCCCGGATGGGATACGAAACAGATTTACCACTTGTTGCGTCTGGAAAAGTTTCCTTTGAAAAATTGGGTAACTCCTCGGTCGGAGCTGCAGATTTCCTCGTCAATCTTATACTCGGCAAGCTTAAAACACAAATTGGTACAGGGATGGCATTCACCGGGAAGAATCAAACTGTTCCACTTTTCAATTTTAATCTTCTTTATCCCTTCGGCTCTTCACAAAAAATCGGCCTCACGGTGGAGAAAAACGTAAAAACAGTGAATTTTGGAAACATAGTTTCAAACTCTGCAATGCTTTCATACGTTGACTCATCATACGAAAATTATGCAAGTGCGATTCTCAGTGTACACCTGAGTTATGGTGAAACCGACATAAGTCTTGGCTCAGGCTATACATTCTACAATTCGATTCCGATACTCACTAAGGTGGGAAGGTACTGGAAATTGGATTCGGACACGTCAGGTATAGGTGCTCCTTACATTTACTTTAAGGTATTTAATTTCAAAAACTTCTCCCTCTCCGGCGTATATTTGATCAAATCATACAAACCGGTTAAGGACACTTTACTCTTGAAAGGAACCCTAACTGCGAGCTATGTACATCCGGAGTCAAGGTACATCCCATCAATCAGGGCAACTTTTCGTCTTGCAAACTTCAACGATGACATCGTTATGACAGAAGGTCTCGAGCTTTCCAAAAGTTTCGCTCGTCACTTTGGTGCCCTTTTCGAAATTGACAATCCTATAAATGAGGGATTTGAAATTTTCACACCGGCCAACTATAAAATAAACAATGGATTTTCTTTAACATTGGGCTTTTTCATGAAATTTTAAAGGAGGTTTTTCTATGAAGTTAACACTACTTGGGATACTGATGAAAGGTGGAATAATTGTCTGGCTTATTTTGATTCTTTCGGTAATTGGGCTTGCACTTGTTTTCGAAAGGCTGCTTGTTTTGAAGAAGGCGAGAACCAATACGCGAATTTTCATGCTCGAAATT
>JALSOD010000051.1 GCA_026986655.1 Caldifarciminota bacterium
ATATGTCTACAGTAGACACATAAAATTATACACGATGTTGTGTAGAATTACAAACTAATCATAGGGAACATCATCCTTATGAAAAACATGTGCCTAATTACGGGAAATTAAGGTTATATGAGTGTTACGAGAATTAGAAATTATCTGTGAAGAGAAAAGGTTTGACAAAGGATAGATATATTCGTAAGTTTAATAGAAAATTGATAGATTAGATAAATTGTTTATATTCTATATTCCTTGAACACTAAAATGGTAAAAATTTAGCTTAGCACTTTCAAAACAATAAACATTTGGGATTATCCTTATCTTAAAAAGAAAGTTCAGTTAAAATAGTGCGGAAATCCTATCCAGTTGACAATATATTTTGTTTTTGTTAATATTTCCCCACAACAAAGTCGGGGCGTAGCGCAGCCCGGTTAGCGCGCCTGCCTTGGGAGCAGGAAGTCGGTGGTTCAAATCCACTCGCCCCGACTTTACAACATCAAACGGAGGGGTTAAAAAATGAACGGCTTGACTTCTACTATTGCGGTTGATCTCTTCAAAGCTCTCCTTTCATCCAATGCAAAGTAAATCCCATAGATAAAAGAAGCCCTCGACAAAATTTCTCAGGCCCAAAGCTGGAGCGCGAGCTTGAAAAATTAGCTCAGGAACCTCTTAGAATTGAGCTCGAAAGGGAGAAAGTTGAACAGCAGGATAGGATGAGTGCAAGGGAGCTCGCCAGAGTTGGTGTCATGTCAGATAATTTCCTCTCGAAGAATATCAGACCCATTATATTGCTTGTCCTCCTCGGCATAATTCTGGTTGAGATTATCCTCAGGAAGGATATTTCCCCAGAATTAAAAAAGTCTCGTGGAGATCGTCTTTGTATTTTGCTTCGGCGGCAGGTCTTTTGAGAAGATAACCGCATTTAGGGCGAAAAGTAAGATTGTGGCGAGGGACTAAACCACCCTTTCGCGCATAAGGTCGTGAAGGTGGATGATCCCGATTGGTCTTCTTTCTTCATCAATCACAATAAGAGCAGTAACGCCGTATTTTTCCATCAATCTTGCCGCTTTTGTGGCAAGTTCGTTAGGAGTAATTACCTTTGGATTCCGCGTCATCACATCCTTTGCCTTTAATTTGAAAATATCTTTCTTGTTAGCAAGCTCCTTCTCGAGAAGTCTTCTCAAGTCTCCATCGGTGAAAACACCTACGACCCGGCCATCTTTGTCCACGACACTGGTGATCCCCCTTTTGGAAGTCATTTCGAGGATGACTTCCTCCATTGTTGCATCTTCACTGACAATGGGAACGTATTTTTTCCCCGTTAACATCATGTCCTTGACCTTCACCCAGATTTTTTTACCAATGGCTCCGCCTGGATGGAGAGCGGCAAAGTCGTCGAGATTAAAACTTTTTTGATCGGCAAGAACAATGGCCATGGCATCTCCTATTGCCATTGTTATGGTTGTTGAAACTGTAGGAGCCACGTCAAATGGACAAGCCTCCTTGACATCCGGAATTTCAATCAAGACATCCGCGTGTTTTGCCAGCTCTGAATCGCGATTGGCTGTGATTGCAATAACTGGTAGATCCCATCTTTTAAATAAGGGGATTAGGGTATTAAATTCATCTGAGTTTCCACTCTTGGAGATAGCCAGTACCACATCGTCCTTACTCACAATACCAAGATCACCGTGAAGTGATTCACTTGGATGAAGGAAAATCGCTGGAGTTCCAAGACTTGTCATGGTAGCGGCTATTTTCTTTCCAACGATGCCCGATTTCCCTATCCCGGTGACTATGACACGACCTTTACAAGAAAGGATTATTTCAATTGCCTGGACAAACTCGTCTCCAATTGTCTCGATCAGCTTTTCGAGTCCGGCCTTCTCTTTCTCAATAACCTCTCTTGCAAGGTTGAGGATTTTATCCCTATCCATTCAGCTTCACCACCTTGATCTTTTCGTAAATCGGACCTGAAGGAGTCAGCGTGGATTTGAAAAGAACAATCTCGTCCACATAAAAATCCGGAAGATTTAATTCTATGTCAAAATCGTTTGGTTTAAATCTTTTCTTTGAATATTTCCTCGCGCGCGCAATAGTTAGATGGGGCACAAATTCTCTCTTCTCCTTTTTAAACCCCATCTTTGAAAGAGATTTTTCAAGCTCATTTGCACATTTTTTTATCTTATCTCCACCTTTTTCAACTCCAATCCAGAGCACCCGTACTTCACCCCTATTGAGAAAAGCCTGAACCTCACCAAGTTTGATTTTGAATTTTTTATCTCCCTTGAAAATTTTTTCGAGTTGATCACCGATTGCAGGCACCTTTTTGTCCGGCACTTCGCCCAAAAATTTAAGTGTAATGTGCAAATTTTCCTCGCTTACCCACTTTAACTCAGGCTTATCCTGGATTTCCTGTTTAAGGGACTTATAAATACTGGATTTAATTTCTGGAGGAAATTCAAGAGCAATAAAGCATCGCATGAGGAAAAATTTTAAAGTTTTTCAGGTTTTAATTCAAAGAAAAGTTGGAGTTTTAGTCGCTATTCTTCTTCTGACTTTTGTCACGCCGCAAACATGCATAGGCGTTGTGATGGTGGATTGATTCAAAACTTTTAACCATAATGTAATACCATATTATCCTTTCATTGGCTTCCAGCTTCATGGCTACATCTCTCACCACATCTTCCACGAATTTGGGGTTGTCATAAGCATGCTCTGTAACGTATTTCTCATCCTCCCTTTTTAAAAGGGCGTAAAGTGGGGACGAAGCAGATTCTTCAGCAATTTCAACGAGTTCCTCTATCCAGACAAGCTTCTTCATCCTAATCTGAATGGTCACTTCGGCCCTCTGATTGTGTGCACCATAGTCGCTGATTTCCTTTGAACAAGGGCAAAGGGTCTGGATGGGGACGTTCACTTCGAGGATGAAATCAAACTCCCGGTTTTTTGTGGCAATGAACTTGCAACGATAATCCATGTAGCTTTCAGCACCGGTGACGGGTGCCTTTTTCTTTAAAAAGTATGGAAATTCAATCTCTATGTGAGCACTTGAGGCATTTAAACGATTCCTCAATTCATCCAGAATTTCCTCAAGGTTATTGAGGGAAATGTAGTCTTTGTAAAAATGTAACACCTCGAGAAATCTACTCATATGGGTGCCTCTAAATTCCTCTGGAAGATCTACAGCGAGTGAAACGGTTCCAACGGTAGGCTGGGTTCCATGAGTTCGATCCATTACCTTTATGGGATATTTGAGTCCCTCGACTCCGACACGCTCAAGGGGTATATTCCTGTAATCTCTCTCACTCTGAACGTCTCTCATAAATCGTCCTCTCTTACAGTTACCCAATCAGAATCAGTTTCAAACACCCGCACCTCTTTAAGTTTACAGCCAAAATTGTGCACAGGTTCTTTTAATTCCTTAAAAACCCACAAACCGATGTTTTCAACTGTTGGCTGGGGAAAGATTTCATTTAAATTTCTGTGGTTTAATTTAGTGATGATTTTTTCAGTGATCAATTTTTTGAATTTTGTGAAATCCACGATGAAACCCTCCTCATCTGGCTTACCTTCCACGGTGATCTGCAGCTTAAAGGTGTGCCCGTGAACAGGCTCAGATTTATCCCCAATTTTTACACTGTGGGCTGCGTGAAATTTGAATTCAGATGTCAGTTCCATCAGACATCACAGATAAATTTTGCGTGCCATCCTTTTTCGTTCTTCCATATTTTAAGCTCGTGATAGGTAGCACTTTTGATCCCAATAACCATCTCGTGGCGATTTGTATCCATTTCTTCTCCACAGGCTTTTCCCTGGAGTTTGTAATTATCCTCAATCTTAACCTCAAATCTCCGAAACAGTTTTCTGTGGGCCTCAAAATGGAAAAGGAGCTCGTTTAACCATGAAATGAAGAGGTCTTCCAGATTTTCCTCCTCAAGCTCGATTTCAACACAGTCTTTGACAGCAATATCATCGAAATTTTCCACCATTTCTCTAAATAGGGCCTCAGCCGATTCGATAAAAAGACCCTCCAGGCTGTCGCTGTGGACGATGAATCCGTAATCTGCCGTATGATCAAGTGTCTCGTAAGGCATGGTTTATAATTTTACTCATGTTTTTTAAACTTTTCATCCTCCTGGGATTTTTTACTTACAGACCAATAACTGTGGTGATAGGTGGGGACCTCATGCCATCAGGTAGTCTCCTTGAGTTTGTAGAACGAGATCCGTTTTATCCTTTCGAGAAAATCGAGTCCCTTTTGAAAATTGCTAACATTTCGTTTTTTAATCTTGAGTGCCCGATAGTGGACACAGGAACACCAACTCCTGACAAAAAATACACGTTCAAATTCCCCACAAAATACGCATGGATATTCAGGAAAGCAGGTATCACTG
>JALSOD010000052.1 GCA_026986655.1 Caldifarciminota bacterium
TTCCGCCTCTTCGAGGAAACTTATCAGTACATCTCTTAGTTTTGGATCTTCTATACTTTCAAGTTTTCTCATCAACGATGCCCTAACCATAACACCAAATATAATAATTGCAAATTCTAGAAAGTCAAGCTAAGAGCATGTTGATTGTTCGAGTATTGCTATTTACTAAATTAACGTGTCCCACCTTGAATTCCGGAGAAAATGAGATGAAAGCATTAATAATCGCAGCAGGAATGGGTAGGAGAATAAAAAATCTTGGCGATTCAAAACCACTTATAAATCTTCTCGGTTTACCTTTGATCGAAAGGGTAATTGTCAATGCAATTCGCGCCGGGATCAGAGATTTTGTGGTTGTTGTAGGTTACAACAGAGAAAAACTTGAAAAAGAACTCAAAACAATTGCAAAAAGAAGGAAAATAAATATTAAAATCGTTTTTAATCCCGAATGGGAAAAAGATAATGGACTCTCCGTTTTAGCGGCAAAGGAGTATCTTCAGGATGGAAAATTTTTGCTCCTGATGAGTGATCACATTCACGACGATAAAATTATTGAAAATTTGAAAAATGCCGAAATTGCTAATGATGAGGTTATCCTTGCTGTGGATTATAAAATTGAAAATAACCACTATGTTGACCATAAGGATGCAACAAAGGTACTTGTTGAGGACGGATGTATTGTTGATATTGGGAAAAATATCGAGAATTTTAATGCTTATGATACCGGAGCATTCCTGTGTACTCCTGTGATTTTTTCAGCTATAGAAAAAAGTTTAAAAGAATCTGGTGATGGTTCTTTGTCCGGGGGAATTAGGGTACTTTCGAAGAGGAAAAAAGCACGTGTACTTGATATTGGAGAACTTTTCTGGGTAGATGTAGATGATAAAAAGGCATATAAAAAGGCTGAGGAATTTCTTCTTAAAAAGCTCGTAAAGCCATCAGATGGTCCTGTGTCGAGATACATTAATAGGCCCCTTTCCAGGAAAATTACAAAATTCTTCATAAAATTACCTTTTACACCCAATCAGATCACGGTTTTTAATTTCCTTCTGTCCTCGATTGCGGGTTTTCTTTTCACTTTAAGTGGCTACATAGGGCTTCTCTTTGGAGGGCTCCTCACTCAATTCTCCTCGATTTTTGATGGTGTAGACGGAGAGATTGCCCGTCTCAAATATCTCGAGTCAAAATTCGGGAAATGGCTGGACTCTGTGCTTGACCGGTATGCTGATGCTTTTATACTTGGTGGTCTCACATGGCATACTTTCTTCTATTCAAATAGATCGAGGTGGTCTTATTTGATCGGCTTGTTTGCAATAGTTGGTAGCCTGATAAATAGTTACATCGCAATGGAATATGATCGTTTGATGATAAAAAAGGGGAAAGAAAAGTATTTTAGAATAGGCCGTGATGTACGCCTTTTTGTTATATTCCTTGGTTCAATTGCCGATAGACCCGTTGAGACGCTCCTTTTAATTGCTTCGATAATGAACTTTGAGAATATCCGGAGGATCGTGATTCTTAGGTTAAACGAATCATTTCTTTAAAACTTTTATCAAATCTAAGAAAACTGCGTATCCAGTCTCCAATCTCCCTGCCCCCGGTCCTTTAAGGAAAACTTCTCCGAGAATATCTGTTTTTATTACAATGCCATTCAAGGTACCAGAAACATGATAAAGTGGGTCTTCCGGTCCAATCATCACAGGAGCGACACTTGCTGAAATTTTCCCGTCTTTATTTGAGACCTTTGCAACGAGTTTCCATTTCTTACCCTGTTTTTTAGCTTCTAACACATCCTTCCTGGTGAGCGTGTCGATACCTCTAACCTTAACTTCATTTATTGAAAGTGGATAACGCATTGCGACTTTAGTTAAAATGACAATTTTTGCAAGAGCATCAAGGCCTCTGACATCTGCATTGGGGTTTGCCTCTGCGTAACCTCTTTTCTGAGCCTCTTTTAGGGCTTCAGAATATTCTTTTCCGTGCTCCATTTGATCAATGATAAAATTTGTCGTCCCATTGAGTATTCCACGGATCTCGAGGATTCTACTACCCTGAAGGTTCTCTTTAATAAATCCTATGACTGGTGTACCTGACATAACAGTGGCCTCAAATCTCAGGTTATTACCAAAATTTTTTAATTTTTCGTAATGCAGGGCAATCGGCCCTTTGTTTGCAGTGACAACTCTGGAACCAAGTTCAAGAGCAGTTCTAATATATGAAAAAGCTGGCTCACCATTCTCCAGATCTGTAGGAATTGCCTCTACAAGTACATCGGGCTTTAAATTCTTGACAAATTCGAGCACGTCCATTCTTTTAAGCTCAGGAAAACATTGGTTTAGACTCAGACCTCGCTTAATGCAGGTGATTGCATCATGAGGGTCAAAACCATTCTCTGAGACTATAGAACCTTTTGACCGACCAATGATGCCAATCAGCCTGACGGTCTCACCTGTAATGTTCTGAAATTCCTTGTTTTTATTAATTAAAACCTCAAGAAATCCCTGACCAACTGTACCAAATCCAATTATTCCCAAAGTTTTAGCCATTTCCTCACTCCGTTTTAACCCAAAAATTCCTCCATGGCTTTCTCGACGAAAGATTTGTATTTTTCTCTAAATTTTTCGCTACTAAAGTTTAAAGCGTGATCTCTAATCTTGGTTGGATCGAATCTGTCAATTATTTTTTCAAATTTTCTAATTGCATCAATGAGAGATCCTGGAGTTTGGTCATAGAAAAATATGCCTGTTTCCAGGTCTTTTACTGTTTCAAGTGCGCCTCCTTTGCCAAATGCAATCACAGGCGTCCCTGAAGCCATGGCCTCCACAGCCGTTATGCCAAAATCCTCAATTTGTGGGTAAATCAAAGCTCTGGCTCGACTGTAATACTCCTTTAACCTATCAAGTGGTTGATGACCGATAATTTCGACGTTGGAAGGCGAGATAGACTTGATCTTTTTCAAATCAGGCCCATCTCCGATGACAACGAGCCTTCTGTCTTTTAAACTCTTAAAGGCGGTTACAACGAGATCCACACGTTTATAAGGCACCAACCTGGATACCACGAGGTAATAATCGTCTTTAGAGTCTGAAACTTCGAAATTTTCGACGTCCACCGGAGGATAAATTACCGTCGAATCTCTACGGTAGAATTTTTTAATTCTTTTCTGGACATACTTTGAATTGGCGATGATGTAATCGGGTCTCTGAGCCGCGACATAATCGTATTTTCTTAAGTTATGGAGTGTCCATTTAGCCAATAAACCTTTTATACCTTTTTTAAGGCCGGATGTTTCAAGATACTCAAAATAAAGATCCCATGCATATCTAATAGGTGTGTGACAGTAAGTTATATGAAGTTGTTCAGAAGTGGTCAGTACACCTTTTGCGACGGCGTGAGAAGATGAAAGTATTACATCAAACTCTCTTAGATCAAACTGCTCAATTGCCAGAGGAAAAAGTGCAAGGTACTTTCTGTAATTTTTCGAGCTTCCTGGAAGCCTCTGAATGAAGGACGTGTGGATTTCAAGTCCTTCGAAAAAAGTCCCTCTTGTTAGTTTGGGATCGTGTAATAGAACAAAAATAGGAGAAGGGTAGATCTTGTAAATATTTTTAACAACTTTTTCCGAGCCTGTAACAAGTGTAAGCCATTCGTGAACGATTGCTGTTTTCATAATTAACTAAATATTTTCAAGGCAAACCGTTCCCTTTACAACAGAATATTTTTGAAATTAATCAAAGTCCCCAAAAGTTCTATCAACCCTTTGTGGGGGACCCTTTTCCCAAGAATCCCCCAGTCAAGATTATCTTTATTTTACAACTATTACTTTTCTGATAATTCTCTCTTTGTTGTATTTTGCTTCAACGAAATACACACCATTCGTGACTAATTGTGATAGAATTACCTTATGATACCCGGTAATCAAACTTTTTCTCATATGGAACATCCTTCTTCCATCTATACAATATAGTGATATATCAACTATTCCAGTGACAGGTACGGATACTATGAATTCAAGCCTCCCCTCTCGTATTATATTTCGTGTTAATATAGAGAATTTCGAAGGCGGCACACTTTCATTTACTCCAACGGGGTAAACATGGAACACATAAGCACTGTCTGATGGATCATGGCCCATGTTGGGTTCATAAGCGTTATCAAGAGCCATGATGTAGTAGGTAACTCTCACAGTGTCAGTGAACGAATCAGGAAGCGAGGGGATGTAACAATAATAGTGATCCGGGATGGTGTCTGCTATCATGGGAATACTGTCCGTGTATCTTTCGTTAAATCCATAGAACAGTTTAATGTAGCTCAGGCCATTCTCGTCGTAAGCGTATGTCCTTATCAGATAAGGACCTCTGTAACTGGTGTCGTGG
>JALSOD010000053.1 GCA_026986655.1 Caldifarciminota bacterium
CTTTTGGCAAAAGGGGGATTTGGGGGAACATTTTATATGGAACTAATTTGTTGGGAAATAAGGGGGGGCGGGGGCTACGCCCCTGCCCCCCCTTATTTAAATTCATCCAATCTCAATTAAAAGGTACGTCCCTCTTCAAGTTCCTGTGCGTCCACAACAGCCATTGCAGCAATATTCACTATGTCCTTAACCTCGTCACCCCTTTGAAGCACATGAATGGACCTGGACGCTCCCATCAATACAGGACCAATTGCCTCCGCTCCACCAAGTCTCTGAAGAAGCTTATAGGAAACATTCGCAGCTTCAAGATCAGGGAATACCAGGACGTTAGCATCCTTTACTCTGCTAAATGGATATGTCTCTTCTACGATTTCAGGAACGACAGCGGTGTCAGCCTGCATTTCGCCATCGATCACGATGTCAGGTCTTCTCTTTCTCACAATCTCAACTGCTCTTCTCACTCTCTCACTGAGCGGATGAGGGGTTGAGCCAAAGTTAGAGAAGGATAGCATTGCAACTCGAGGCTCAATGTCAAATTTCCTTGCAAGATCAGCCGCAAGAATTGCGATCTCAGCAAGGTCTTCTTCGGATGGATCAATATTAACTGTCGCATCTGTGAAGAAGTATACCTTGTCGTTTATTATCATGATGTAGAGTCCTGCTACTTTCTTAACTCCTTCTCTTGGTTTCACAATCTGCAGGGCAGGTTTCAGTACCTCTGGGTAGTGGTACGTAAGACCGGACACAAAAGCATCTGCATCTCCCATGTAAACCATCATGGGACCGAAATAATTTGGCTGGTTCATCAACATACGTGCTTCAGTAAGTGTAACTCCCTTCCTCTGTCTCATTTCATAGAATTTCTCAACGTACCTGTCAAACTTCGGATATGTCGCCGGATTAATGGTCTCTACTTTGCAGCATTTGAGACCGAGAGATTCGATTTTTGCCTCGATTACATCCTTTCTTCCAATAAGAATTGGATGAGCAATTTTTTCCTCAATTAAAATGTGGGCGGCCCTGATAATCTTGGACTCTTCACCTTCAGCAAACACCACTTTCTTGGGGTTGGACTTGGCCTTGTTTATGATAATTCTCATTACTTCGCGGGATTTACCAAGTTTTGCCTCAAGCTTCTCTCTATACTCATCGAGGTCAATATGGAACCTCGCGACTCCTGTTTCCATTGCAGCCTTTGCAACTGCCGGAGCTTCCCAGAGAAGAACTCTTGGATCAAGAGGCTTTGGAATAATGTAGTCTGGTCCAAATTTTAATGATTCTACGCCATAGGCTTTTAGGACACTGTCCGGGACATCCTCTTTTGCAAGGTCTGCAAGTGCGTGAACAGCGGCGATCTTCATCTCATCGTTTATTGCCTTTGCTCCAACATCGAGGGCCCCCCTGAAAATGAATGGGAATCCGAGTACATTGTTAACCTGATTTGGATAATCGCTTCTTCCTGTAGCAACGATTGCGTCAGGTCTTGCTTCCTTTGCGTCCTCGTATTTGATTTCAGGGTCAGGATTTGCCATTGCAAAGATGATAGGCTTATCCGCCATGGATTTCACCATCTCTTTTGTCAGGATGTCAGGCTGAGAAACTCCGATAAACACGTCCGCTCCTTTTATAGCCTCTTCGAGTGTTCTTACAGGCAGTTCTGTCGCAAATCTCTCCTTGTATGGATTCATTCCTTCTTTACGACCTTTGTAAATAACTCCACGAGAGTCAATCATTATGATGTTTTCACGCTTTGCGCCTAATTTGACATAAAGATCAGCACAGGCAATTCCAGCAGCTCCAGCGCCACTCACAACGATTCTTACATCCTCAATTTTCTTCCCCTGTAATTCAAGTGCATTCAGTAAACCGGCAGCAGATATGATTGCAGTTCCATGCTGATCATCATGAAATACCGGAATTTCTATTATTTCCTTGAGTTTTTCTTCTACATAGAAACACTCTGGAGCTTTTATGTCCTCAAGATTTATCCCTCCAAATGTAGGCTCAAGCAATTTAACAACCTTGATAAGCTCATCCGGATCCTGTGTATCTACTTCAATATCAAAAACATCGATGTCTGCGAATCTTTTGAATAAGACACCTTTCCCTTCCATGACAGGTTTTGCGGCGAGGGCTCCCCTATTTCCAAGACCAAGGATAGCTGTTCCGTTTGAAACGACGGCAACAAGATTCCCTTTAGCTGTATATTTGTATGCAAGTGACGGGTCTCTATCTATTTCCCGTACAGGCTCTGCCACACCGGGAGTGTATGCAAGGGAAAGGTCTCTTTGCGTATTTAAAGGTTTTGTTGGCTTTACTTCAATTTTTCCAGGTCTCCCTTTACTATGATATTCAAGAGCTTCCTGCTTTGTAATTAACATTGTCACACCTCCAATTTTCAACAATTTAAAATTTCTCAAATTTAAAAGCTTTACACAAGATTAATCAACCCCCTACTTTTTGTTGATAAATTCGTCTATTTTCTGTTTCCAATCGGGTGTCGTGGAGAGAAAAGCAAAACTGTCTGCACTGAGATTTGAAAGCATGTGAATCAGGGCACCATAAAAGTTGTTGACAACCGATTTCTGGATACTCAGTGCCAGATCGGTGCCCTCCATGATCATTGCAGCAACCTCATAACCTTTCTCCATCAGTTTGTCGTGCTCCACGAGGTAATCTCCGAGACCAATCCTAAAGGCTTCTTCACCACTCAAAATTCGACCTGTAAGAATGAGGTCTTTGGCACGTCCAAGACCGATATGGGAGATCAATCTCATTGTGCAACCCGTTGGGAAAACGGCTCCGACCTTCACCGCAGGGAATCCTATCTTCGCATTCTTACTTAGCACTCTGATATCTGACGAAAGTGCTATTCCAAATCCTCCCCCCATAGCATATCCATTGACCAGAGAGATGGTGGGCCTGGGGAAATTAAAAATCTCCTCCATGAGCCCTTCCAATTCGAGTGCGAAATTTCTCGCTGCGATTGTATCTTCAAAATCGTTGAGGATACTCAGGTCTACACCCGTAGAAAAAGACTTTTCTCCCGCACCTGTGATCATCAACACTCTAATGTTCTGATCTTCCTTGAGTTCTTTGAGCACACCACGAAATTCCTTCAGCATTTCCAGATCAAAGGAGTTGTGTTTTTCGACCCTGTTCATAAAAACAATGGCCATACCGTTTCTTTTTTCAACAAAAATGTATTTACCCACTGCTACCTCCTTCTTGTTTTTCGTTTGTTTTATTGTAAAGGAATGTTATTTCAGTTCAAAAGACCTTTCTTTCTCCAGATGAGCTTGGCGCGGGCCTTATTCAAGAGGTGTTGTCTCCAGGTTCTTGCAAAGAAATGGGTACCATCCCCCTTTGCTACAAAGTAGAGATATTTTGTTTTTGCTGGATAAAGAGCAGCTTTTATTGAGGTAAGTCCAGGTGAGCATATCGGGCCTGGTGGGAGACCTGGATATTTGTAAGTGTTATAAGGTGAATCTATCTGTAAGTCTTCATAGGTTAAAAAGGTCTTGTGCTCAGGTAAAAGATATTCAACCGTAGCACAGGATTCGAGCGGCTGTCCCCTCCTTAGACGATTGTAAAACACACCTGCAATAAGCGGCTTCTCCCAATCAACCATTGCCTCTTTTTCCACGATTGATGCAAGAGTTAAAATTTGATGAAGGGTCATTCCAAGAGATTCTGCCCTTGCTGTAAACGCTGGGGTCCATAGTTCAAAAAGTCTGTGAACCATTGCTTCAATCATGTCCTCCTCGGACATACCCCAGTAAAATTTGTAAGTATCCGGAAAAAGATAACCCTCAAGAGAGGGGGGATGATCGAGCAGCGGGTACTTTAGCGCCAGCTTTCTTATAAAGACCTTATCCTGGGCAAGTGAGAGGAATTTGTCCTCATCTATCAGCAGTTTATAATGGAGTAGCTGTGCAATGTCTCTTAGCGTATAACCTTCAGGTATCGTGACCGTCACTTCCTGAATGCCAGCATTTTCGCTGGTCATTGCCCAGAGGACTCTGAGCTCCGAAAGGCCCTTCTTTAATGTGTACCTGCCACTTTTGATACTTTTGTCCTTTCCAGTAAGAATTGCAAGGGCCCTAAATAGTTCCGGATGCTTAATTATTCCTTCCTGTTTTAGCCTCTCTGCTACAGAATAAGCTGTTTCCCCCCTTTTAACAATAAAATCAACTTCTTCTTTGCCAGCAACTGGCTGAAGAAAAAAACTATAACTAAGATAACTTGTAAGGAGGAAAGCAAAGACAATGAAAATTGTTATTTTCCTCATCAGAATCGCCTCCTTTTATATTCCAGATAATCTTGTAGCAATATTCCTGCCGCAAAAATGTCAACCTTTGACTTGTTTTTAG
>JALSOD010000054.1 GCA_026986655.1 Caldifarciminota bacterium
CCTTCTTGAGCTTTGAATCTGCTATCCCAAAGGTAATATTCTTTTAAGGACCACATTGTTAACCCTACGAGGATAAGCA
Source organism: Caldifarciminota bacterium (assembly GCA_026986655.1). Lineage (GTDB taxonomy): Bacteria > Hydrothermota > Hydrothermia > B15-G9 > WFZT01 > WFZT01. The sequence goes on from JALSOD010000054.1 coordinate 80, forward strand.
GAATAGTTGCTATCAGAAGAACGGCTTTATATGGTTGTATCTTCCTGCTGGTAAATGCGTAAACTATTTTTACAGTTATCAAAGCCAGCAGTAGGTTTCCCGTTGCTATGATGATTTTTGCCGATGTATTACCGCTCAGAAAAGTCCATGCTATGTTTGGATCTATGTGTCCTTTGTTGATGTACTGCCATACGAAGGGTAGGAACTTCCAACTGAATGCAACAGAAGGATTTTTGGGATCTATTTGCGATAAGGTATGAGGTCCAAGTGTTGCCACGCCCAGAATTTGGATCGACAACGCCAAGAGTACGATGAACGAAAAACTTAATCTCGAGGAGGCGTACCTGCTCTTGTCGAGGACAGAATCTACTAATGTAATCATTGAAATGGCAAGGAATGGAAGAAACGGAATTAAGTATCTGGATGTCCATCCCCATCCACCCCAATAGCAACAATAATGAGTAAGAGCCAGGAGATATCCCAAGAATGGTGGGTACAAAACCGCCGCTTCCATGGGATGTTTCTTAGTAAAAGAATACGCTCCCCAGATTGAAACCAAGACGGTGGGCGAGTATATCAGGAGTCCACGTGCTGGAGATACGGTAAGAACTAAAAGGGCTTTACCGTATTCCCCATGCATTTTCAAAAAAAACAAAGGAGTTTTTAGATAACCCCAATAAGAAAGAAGGATGGTTTTTGTTAACAAGTACCCTAAATAAGCAAACAAGGCTCCGGTTAGAGTTAGTGCGGCGAATAGGGTAAACTTTTTGGTCGCATTTCTCGAGATGTCGATTTTGTCGTATCTGTTTCGTATTGTGCGGCCGATTGTTACAATAGCGTAGAGGACTGCAAAAGGAAGTACAGCCACCATGGATCTTCGAGTAAGGGCGGACAGAAAGAACGACAGGATAGACAAAAGTAACGAGATAATCGTTACCCTTTTCCCGAATCGTACCAGGAAGTACATCCCTGCCATGAGAAACAGGGCGGCTATAGGTTCTCTCAGGTAAACTTTACTATAGAACCATGCTGGAGTGGCTAACCCATATATTAGTGCAATGACCGCTGAAGTGCGAGGTCTATACTCAAGCTCGATGCCGGTTAGAAATACGAGGACGGCTGTAAGGGCAGTCGCCGGGATATTAGCGAGTCCCATAGCGTGGACTGTGCCGACAAATTGTGTTAGCTGAGCCCATCTGTACAAAAAGGCCAGGGTAGCTAAGTACGGAAATCGCAATGAAGCATAAAAAGCTTTAATGGGTCCTCTGTTTGTCAAGATAGTCAAGATGGTGTGAAGTTTCTGGGGAAAATTTAACGCCCAATCCTGTCCCCAGCTTGCGTGATACCACTCATCTACCATAACGAAAATGCCGCCGTAGGTAAGCATGTACGTTGCGACAAGTACGGTAAAAATACCGAGTGCGTAGACAAACGTTGTGGTTTCCATAGATGATTTGGGTTGTCTTTTTATCTTGTTCATCATAAGCATTCTCCTAAGTAAGGCGCTTTCGTTATGCTTCTCTTTGAGAGAGTTTCGTCTTTTATTTACTTGTTTCAAGATCACCGCCCAGTATTTATCGTCACAGTGGATGTTTTGACCAGGTGATCTAGAGTAAAGATATTGGATGGTCCTTTAGGAATAAGTCTATCGCCAGACTGGGAGGCATAAACTCCCAATAAAAGGGTATATACATCTTTCTTCATTCTCGTAGGCAGTACTAAGGCATATCTTTCTGTTTCGACTTCATCGAGCCTCCATGTGCTTATAGGCTTAAAGGGTTCGCCAATTGTTTCATCCTTTTGGGCGTATAGTTTGCCGTCAGAGCCTAGAAGTTGTAAGGTGAATTTATAGTTTTTGCTCACATGTTTTATAAGTCTCCACCTGAAGGTAATGAGTAAAGGCGTGCCTGGGTTGCGGATTATTGTATCGGTATTGTTGAGTTCGCCACTTTTCGTTGACAAAGTGATCTGCTGTAATTCTATTTGGTCTCCGAATGATATATTTCGCATTAGCACTTTATCTCTGTAGTCTGGAGAAGGCAGGAAGTATAGGCAAACTCTGATAGTTTTCCCTGTCCACTTACATCCCTGCTTGAAATAACGTGCATCCATCCATTGTTCTACTTGGCTTTGCAGAGAGCCAGGAGGAAGACCCGTTGGGATTAGCCATGCCCGCTTTTTCCCATTGAGAATTCTTTGCATCCACACTTTTCTTTGGAGTTCATTATCTCTTGCCCATACTTCTCTGCCAATGACAAATGTTGATGGGCAACCTTTTTCACAGAATCGGAAGTTCAAAAGGCGAGCCCAAGTGATAAGGTGATCTGATAAAGGTGTGTCTATTATCATAACATCAGAGTTTCGCCAATTGTTTTTTACAAAAGCCAAAGCTTGTGGGTATCCTTCTTTCGTTTTATATCTGGCATCGTTTTTATAGTATTCTTGTAATGTGAACATAGTAAATATTATTCCACCCATCAACAGCATTAATAAGGGTTGTCGAGACTGTTTCCAGGAAATATCATTGGTTAAAGAGTGAAATAATTTCATGAGAGAATATGTTATTGCAGTACAATCAAAGAAAAGGATAACTATCAAAACGGGAAATATTCCCCTAAAGTGTAACCAAGCAATATCGCTGTTGATGTGTTGTAAGTTATACTTATTCATGAATTGCCAAACGATAGGGGCATATTTTATTTTAAAGGCTGTAGTAATATAAGCTTGTTTTGGTTTGTAAATAAGGGTAGAGGTGCCTATGGTTACCCCTACTATCTGAATTATGAGGCTAAAGACAAGTATTAAAATAAAAATAGGAATAAGATATTTGGATATTTTAGTTTGAAAAGTTTTAGATGAGCTATGTAATGAATCTATTAAGGGAAGCATGGGGAGCGTGAGATAAGGGATAAAAGCTATGAGAAATCTTGGTCCCCAATTTATCCCTCCCCACCACATGGAATAATGAGATAAGGCGACCAAATATCCTCCAGCTGAAAGGTATATTACTACGCTTTCCCAGGGGTGTCTTTTAGCAAAAGTAATTGCTCCTATTATAGAGAGGCTAACGGCAGGGTAATAGAAAAGTAATCCGCTTTGTGGTGATATTGTGATGGCGGCCATATTTTTCCACAAAGCGGAATTTGTGTGTAAAACAAAAAACAAAGAATGTAGATACCCTAAATATTCTTTTTCTACAAAAATAGTGATGCTACTTCCAATCACTAACAATATAACTCCAAGCAAGGAAAGTAATACAGCAGTGCTTTTACTTAGAGTGTTTTTAATAGTGGTTCTTATCGAGATCATTGCGTAGATTGATACGAAAGGTACTACAGCAGCTGTGGAGGATCTGGTTAACACCGCAAGCATGAAAAAAAGGACAGAGATTCCTAATGATGTGAGGGATCGCTTTACTCTAGAGCGTATGAGATAGTAGAATCCAATGGAAAGCCACATTGCTGCAAAAGAATCACGAAACAAGGATTTGCTGTATACCCACGACGGTGACGCAAAGGCAAAGATTAACGAAACAATAGTAGAGGTGCGTTTACTATAGTGCAACTCCCTCCCGATTAGAAATACAAAAGCTCCAGTAATAGATGTGGAGACAATATTGATTAAGTACATTGCCTGAAGGGGACCTATTCCTATGTGCAACCCAATGATTAATTTATTGATAAAGGCAAGTGAGATCACGAATGGAAGACGTTCGTTGACAATATAATGCCAATTGTTTGTTTGTAATGCTATAAGTATGCTGTGTAGAAGCTCAGAAGATTGAGCGGATTTAGCATATCCGACTTCATCAAATGAATAGCATATTCCAGCATATGACAGCATGTACACTGCGGATGCTAAAAAGAATATGTATGAAGCATGTATTGTATCTGCCGAAAAAGTCTTTGTTGTTTTTTTTAACTTCATTTTTTGTTTGCTTCCAATACTATTGAACTGATTCGTACAGCATCATTTGTGCACCGCACTTTGTCAAGGTATGCCTCCAATCGTCTCCCGGTGGTTGGATCATACATCCCCACATTTATATCATATTTTCCTGGAGGCACGCGTTGGGTTAATTCTATAGAATAGTTATCTTCAATGTATTCTCCTTTCTCCCAGGTAGATGTTGGCCTTGTGCCTTGAACGGGAGGGTTGTCTTTTTGTGCTATCAGTTTTCCTGTTGAGTTTACTATGTGAACGAATACCGTGTAGTCCTTTGTAGGTGCTTGAGTTGCATGCCAATACAATGTCACGTTTAT
>JALSOD010000055.1 GCA_026986655.1 Caldifarciminota bacterium
GCTACCTTCAAGGAAGGTGTAAGGAGCAGACAGTTTTTAAGTGTGGTTGTTTTTGCCATTTTGATGCTGCTTTCTGCCCTTGTAATGAGCGAGATGTCTTTTTCCGAGAGGACAAAGATTGTCGAAGATGTTGGGCTTTCGTTTATTGTATTATTTGGACTTGTTGTTACCCTGTATGTGGGGATGGAGCTAATTTACAAGGAGATAGATAGAAGGACGATTTATATCATTCTCTCAAAGCCGGTCTCGAGACGGTCCTTCATTTTAGGAAAATATTTTGGGCTTTTGCTCCTCATCCTTGCGCATCTATTCCTTATGATAATAACCTTACTTGTACTCTTCTACTTTTACGTTGGTAGCGTGGAAATTCATCTTTTAAAAGCGGTCTATATGACTTTCTTGGAACTTTCTATCATAGCCGCTGTAACGGTTCTCTTTTCGAGTTTCTCAACCCCTCAGGTTGCTGGATTTTCAGCACTGTCTTTCTACATAATTGGTCAATCCACGTCTATTATTGGAGCATACCTTTCGAGACAGAAGGGGGGTTTTAAGTATCTGATGGAAGTAATTTTCGGGATTTTCCCAAAGCTCGGTTATCTGGACATAAAGATGCAGATTGTTCACAAATTACCCATATCATCAGCAAAATTTTTGTATGCGACAGTGTATTCGATCGCATATATCCTTGTGGTTCTCATCATCGCCGTTCTGGTCTTTGACCGGAGGGAGTTTAAGTGAAGAAGGGATACATTTTCCTTCTGCTGGTCATTGGAGTCCTTGTTGGCACTTTTTCCGCGAGCAAACTTGCAAAAATTTATCGTGAGAGACCACCTCTTGAAAGTGTGAGATACGTCCCAAAACCTTCACTCCTTAAGGCTGTTGCTCTCGAATACAGATTGCTGCTGGCAGATTTTTTCTGGATGAAGGTTACTCTGATTTACGGTGAGCCGAATTTCAGAAAAAAGGCCACACCCGAAGATTGGAATTATATTGAAAAGACCATCCAGGTGGTGACAGAGCTTGATCCCTATTTTTTCATTCCCTACTATTTTGCCGGGATTGTACTCCCAATGGAGGCTGATCGGGTGGATGATGCCAATAAGATTCTGATGCGAGGAATGAAGTATTTGAAAAAGGAGTGGAGAATTCCATTTTTAATAGGATTTAACTATTACTACTACAAGCATGAAGACCTGGATGCTGCAAAATATCTTGAAATTGCGAGTAAACTGCCGGGGTCTCCGGAGTATCTTCCTCAGCTTGCTTCTCGTCTCAGATATCAGGCCGGAGATATCAGGCACGCGATCGCATTCTTGATGACCATGTACAACAATACTGACAACCTTGAACTGAAGAAATCTCTTGCGATGAGGATAAAGGCACTTCAAGACATCTATTATCTGACTCAGGCAGTTGAGATATTCAAGAAAAGATTTAACCGTCCACCAAGGAGTTTTGAAGAGCTTGTGGAGGCTCATATAATTAAAACAATACCACGTGATCCTTATGGTGGAAAGTATTATTACGATTCAAAAGACGGACGTGTCAAAACAACTTCAAACTTCAGACCGGTCACGAAAAATGGGAAGAAGTAAAGTGTTGTTTGAATACTCAGCAGGTGGAGTTGTCTTCAGGGTTACACCTGATGGTAAACCAGAGGTTTTGCTCGTTGCCGTGAAAGATGGAGAGGTGTGGACTATCCCGAAAGGACTAATTGAGAAAGGGGAAACGAAGGAATCCACGGCAATAAGGGAGGTTCAGGAAGAAGGAGGGGTCAGAGGAGAGATTGTAGATTTTATCGATAAAGTTGAGTACTGGTATGTTTGGCCGGATGAATCCGGTGAAAAATTAAAAAGACATAAAACGGTTTATTACTATTTGCTGAAGTATCTCGAAGGAGACCCCTCAAAGCATGATTTTGAAGTGAATGACGCAAAATGGTTTGATATAGATGAAGCAATTAAGATAGTTAAATATCCTTCTGACCGCAAAATTCTGGAAAAGGCAAAGGAGTTAATCCCAAAATATTTGTCATAGTGTCTCTGTGTTAGAGATTATATCCCCAGAGGAAATTCTTTATCGATTCAAAAAGCTTCAGTCCATCTTTTCCTCCAAGGATTTCTTCGGCGCACCTTTCCGGATGTGGCATCATGCCAAGAACGTTGTGTTTTTCATTTGTAATTCCAGCAATATTATCAAATGAGCCATTGGGATTTTCTCCGTGGTACCTGAAAACAACAAGATCACTGATATTTTCTCCCTCAAGAGGAATAAATTTGCCGTCGCTGTGGGCTATTGGCATATCGACGATTTCCCCCTCTTCGTAAAAATTGGTAAATGGAGTACTGTTTTTCTCGACTTTTAGACTCACATTTTTGCATATAAATTTCAGATTATCGTTACGAATGAGAGCACCTTTCAAAAAACCTGCTTCAGTCAATACCTGAAATCCATTGCATATTCCTAAAACCAGACCTTTTTCTTTCTCAACAAACTCGTGTAGTTCTTCAATAACTGGTGAAATTTTTGCAATAGCCCCGGGACGAAGATAGTCTCCGTAGGAAAACCCACCCGGAAGTACAACAAGGTTGAATTTGTTACTCCAACCTCGCTCAGTATGAAAGATAAATTCTGTCTGAATGCCTACGACTTCTTTTAATACGTAGAAAGTATCGTAATCACAGTTTGTACCGGGGAATACGAAGACTCCAGCCTTTGGTTTCATTTCTCAGTGATCTCGATGGTGTATTTGTGCAGGACAGGATTTGAAAGAAGCTTTGAAGCTATTGTTTGAACTCTTTCAAGGGCCTCTTCACGGTCTTCAGCCTCAATCTCAAATTCCACAACCTTTGAAACCCGTGTGTGATTTACATAAATCCCTAAGCGGTTAATAGCTCGTTCGATGGTTTTCCCCTCCGGGTCAAACAGTTCTGGTTTCAGGGAGATTTTTACGGAGATCTTAAAAACCTTCAATTTTGAGACCCATTCGTTTGGCTACTTCAAGGTATGTAGAAAGGAGATCAGCCTTATCCTCTCTGAATACATCCTTGTCAAAACTCTCCGTGGTGCCTTTGGCCCAGAGCCTCATTGTATCCGGTGAAATTTCATCGGCAAGGTAAATGTTTTCCTCTTCATCCACTCCAAATTCAAATTTTATATCAATAAGATCAAATCCAATGCTGGTAAAGTACTCTTTCAAGATTTCGTTGGCTCTCAGGGCCCTATTTCTAACGATGAGAAGATCGTCCGGGTAAATGAGTTCCAGCATGAAGGCGTGCTCCTGACAGATAAGAGGATCATGAAGGTCATCATTTTTATAGAAAATTTCAAATAGAGGTCTTTCGAATTCCAGCCCCTTCTCAAGTCCCAATCTCCTGACGATGCTTCCTGTGGCCTTGTTTCTGACCACAACCTCAAGGGGAAAGATTTTTAGCTTTTTGACCAGGATGCTTCGGTCATCAATATCCTCGATTAAATGGGTGGGGATGGCATTTTCTTCCACAAGCTTGAGGAGTTTTAGTGTGATTGCTTTATTGATTTTACCTTTTCCTTCGATAACAGCCTTTTTCTTACCGTTACCGGCTGTTACGTCGTCCTTGAAGTACATTATCATGGTCCCTTCACTGGGACCATCTTTCATTATTTTTGCCTTACCTTCGTAGCTCATGGAAAAATTATAACTCATGCCCATAGGAGTTTCTACAAGCCCCAGGTTATAGTTAACCGCATATTAATATTAGAAAGAGTCTCGCAGGTTTTTCAAATTAATTTTTTAGAATTCTTAATTCTAATGGGCGCGAACGATGTCTTTGATCTTCATTATTCGTACCTGGTCAGAGCGTTCCATCTCAGAGAGTTTCATTGTGATAAACTTCACCGTTTCCTCGAGTGCCGGAATCAACACATACTCAAGCGAATTGACCCTGCGACGCGTTTTTACAATCTCGTCCGCAATCATCTGGAGAGCCTTTTCCTTTGAGGCAAGATCGATCAATTTTTCAATTACACTTTCAAGTGCGATGAGTGAGGCATCGAGCTCAGAGGATGTTGTGATGAAACTGTAGGAAATCATTTCTCCTGAAATATCCTGCTCAAATTCTGGCACTTTGAGATTCATCAAAACGAGTAGTTTTTCGATAACACTCACACTCTTTGTCGGTATGAGAAAGGCTTCCTGAACTTCCTCTGGTTCCATGAGAGCACGAGCAAAGAGGAATCTTCTCGTTGTTTCTGTAAGCTCTTTCTCCACCTCCTCGCGAAGTTCCTTTATCCCTCTCATCAGAATCAGGAGTTGCCGTACAAGCTCATCCTGTTTGTCCTTCAGCAGTTTGTGTCCACGCTTAGCAAGTGCTGTCCGCTTTTTAAGGCGGAGCAGCTCCATTCTGGTTGGATTAACATCTAACTTCATGATTCCTCTTTCTGAAACCTCGGCAGATACTTATCAAGGTATTCGTCCCTGATTCTCTTGAGCTCAGATCTCGGGAACATGGACAGGAGTTCCCATCCAAGGTCAAGTGTCTGAAATATGCTTCTGTCTTCGTATTCACCCTGCCCTACGTATCTTTCCTCAAAGATGTCCGCAAACTTGTAATAAAGTTTATCCATCTCAGAGAGTGCAGCTTCACCAAGGATTACTGCCAGCTCCTGTGCCTCCTTACCGCGTGCATAGGCGGCAAAGAGCTGGTTAAAAACGTCCGAATGATCTTCTCTTGTCTTACCTTCACCGATTCCTTTATCTTTCAGACGCGAGAGTGAAGGAAGTACATCAATCGGTGGGTAAATCTTCTTTCTGTGCAACCCCCGTGAGAGAATTATCTGGCCTTCGGTAATATAGCCTGTCAGGTCAGGAATTGGATGGGTTTTATCATCCTCGGGCATGGTAAGAATAGGAATCAGTGTGATGGATCCCTTCTTACCTTTAATCCTTCCAGCCCTTTCGTAAATTGTTGCGAGGTCTGTATAAAGGTATCCTGGGTAACCGCGGCGACCTGGAACCTCTTTTCTCGCAGCTGAAATCTCACGCAAAGCCTCACAGTAATTTGTCATATCAGTCAGGATGACGAGAACGTGATAATGCTTTGCAAATGCAAGATATTCAGCAGTTGTCAACACCACTCTTGGTGTTGCGATACGTTCAATAGCCGGGTCATCTGCAAGGTTCAGGAATAGGACGGTTCTCTCAAGAGCCCCCGTTTTCTTAAAATCGTTGATGAAAAATTCCGCTTCTTCGAATGTGATTCCCATCGCACCAAACACGACGGCGAACTCTTCCTGTTCGCCAAGAACTTTTGCCTGACGTGCAATCTGTGCGGCGAGCTTGTTGTGAGGCAGTCCCGATCCTGAGAAAATCGGTAGTTTCTGACCCCTCACAAGTGTGTTTAGTCCGTCTATTGCAGAGATACCGGTCTGGATGAACTCGTTTGGATAGTCTCTTGAATATGGATTAATAGGTGCCCCATTGATGTCTCTTCTTTCTTCAGCAATGATTTCCGGACCACCATCTATGGGCCGCCCCAATCCATCAAATACACGGCCGAGCATATCAACAGAGAGGGGAAGTTCAATTCCTCGTGCCAGGAATCTTACTTTGGTTTTCGGAGTATCGATACCGGTGGTCCCCTCAAATACTTGAATCAGTGCTTTATCCTGCTCCACCTGCAGAACCTGACCGTGGCGTGTTTCCCCATTGGGTAAAATTATTTCAACAAGCTCTGCATATTTCACATCCTCAACTCCCTCAACGAGGAGAAGAGGCCCGGAAATATCATTAACTGCCTGGTATTCGATAAATTTTTTGGAATTAAGAGACAGAGACGGCATTCTCTATTTCCTCCCTGATGGATTTTACAACTTCTTCAATTTTGTCTTCTGTAGAATATTTCATCCTTGCGATGCGTTCCCATGTAGGAAGTTTTTTGAGCTCAGCAACTGTCTGTCCACGTGAAACGAGCTCCTTCAACTTTTTGTAGAAGAACAGGATGGTCTGTAACATCAGATACTGTTTTTTCAAAGACGAATAGGTATCAACTTCATGGAATGCATTCTGGTGTAAAAAGTCTTCTCTAATTGAACGTGCAATTTCAAGCAACAGCTGGTCTTCCTGAGATAGATTTTCCACTCCAACCAGTCTAACGATCTCTTCGAGCTCGGCCTCTTTTTCGAGAATCCTCATAGCCTCATTAGTAAGATCAAAGAAGTCAGGGGCCACATTCTTCTCAAGCCACTCTTTTGAAATATCTCTGTAAAGTGAGTAACTTGTTAGCCAGTTAATTGCAGGGAAATGACGTCTATATGCAAGTTTGTCTTCAAGAGACCAGAAGACTTTAACGACACGGAGCGTTGCCTGAACTACCGGGTCGGAGAGGTCTCCACCTGGTGGAGAGACAGCACCAATGACTGTGAGTGCTCCTTCACGTTCGGGTGACCCGAGACATTTTACGCGTCCTGCCCTCTCGTAAAAGGTTGCCACTCTCGCTGCAAGGTATGCAGGGTAACCCTCTTCTCCCGGCATTTCTTCGAGGCGACCTGAGATTTCTCTCATAGCCTCTGCCCAGCGAGATGTAGAGTCAGCCATGAGAGCCACTGAGTAGCCCATGTCTCTGAAGTATTCCGCGATGGTGATTCCTGTGTAAACTGAGGCCTCACGTGCTGCTACTGGCATATTCGATGTATTTGCGATCAGAACTGTTCTCTCCATAAGAGGCAATCCTGACCTTGGGTCCTTTAATTCAGGGAATTCGATAAGCACATCTGTCATCTCATTACCACGTTCACCACACCCAATGTAAACAACAATGTCAGCGTCAGACCACTTTGCAAGCTGGTGCTGAATCACTGTTTTCCCTGAGCCGAATGGTCCAGGCACACATGCGGTTCCGCCCTTCGTCACAGGGAAGAATGTATCAATCACACGCTGTCCTGTAACCATAAGCTCAACAGGAAGAACTTTTTCACGGTACGGACGTGGTTTTCTGACAGGCCACTTCTGCATCATTATGATCTCTTTACGTTCACCTTCTGGAGTTTTCACAACAGCGACTGGTTCTTCAACAGTGTATTCACCTTCTTTGATCTCAAGAAGTTCGCCTCTGATACCCGGTGGCACCATTATTTTATGAATCACAAGCTCAGTTTCCTGAACCTCTCCGATCACATCACCACTTTCGATCCTATCTCCCTTCTTCTTTGTAGGCTTAAAATGCCACTTCTTCTTTCTGTCCAGAGCAGGGACATGAATTCCTCTTGTAATAAATTCACCTGCAATTGATGCTATGACATCAAGGGGCCTTTCAACGCCATCGTAAATGGATCTGATTAGACCTGGCCCAAGCTCAACAGATAGTGGTGCGCCTGTTGGAAAAACAGGCTCGCCGGGCCCAACCCCTGCTGTTTCCTCATAAACCTGAATTGATGCAAGGTCTCCCTTGAGCTCAATAATTTCGCCAAGAAGTTTCTTTTCACTCACAAGGGCAACATCGTACATCTTTGCCCCACTCATTCCCTCAGCTACTACAAGGGGACCTGCAACTTTTACAATTCTCCCAACTTCCATATTCTTTTCTCCTTAAAAAATGTCTGCTCCAATTGCCCTTTTAATAATTTCTCTCAATTTATCAAATGCCTTCCCACTTGCACCAAGTGGTCCTGGAATTGCTGAAATCACCGGTACAGCATTCTCCATCGTCTTCTCGATGACATCTGATATATCCTCATAATAATCTTCCTGTACAAAAATCAGAGAATATTTACCCTCAATAGCATCGTTTACCGCCTTAACCGCTTCCTCAGAATTACTCACAATCCTGATGTCAAACCCTACCGCACTGTATGGCATGACGACATTTTTATTTCCAATGCAAATTACATTACTCATTAAACCACCACCGTAAGGCTTTCTTTAATTTCTTCGGGCTTTACTCTGTAAAAAACACCAATGAAAGTGATTCTCAACGCCCGTATCTCCTCGAATTTGAAATACAGGTAGGCAATAATAGGTTCTATGCCCATATCAATCTTTCTGGTCTCCTTCAGGAAACCGTTGAGGTAAGATTTCATGAGCTTTTCATACAACCTGAGCGAGTCCTTTTCTTTGAAATATTTGTAGCCCTCTTCGTAAATCTTTCCATAGGGAGTATAAGAAAGCCTGTCAACAAGTCCTTCTGGCTCCTCCGATAGGAGAATGGAGGTATCGAGGTATCCGGTGTCAAGCAGATGATTTTTCAGAATGTCCAGTGCCTCAAGACTTTTAAGTCTCAGATAAGTCCTGATGTTTATTAGATCAGATTCCAAGCTGTGGTAGATGGCAAAGAAGTCATTTTCAGTTACAGGCGTGGTCAGGAACCGATACATTTCACGGTCAACTGATGTAGAGAGGTCTCGGTAACTTTTATTCTCGTAGTAGGCGCTGATGCCGGCTTCCACCGCTTTAAAGAGGTGCTCGGGTAGCCAGGAGTATTTTTCATCCTTGAAAACTTGCTTTAACGTGTCCAGGTCAACTGAGCCATCTTCCGAAAGTGCAAATTCAAAGTCTTTTTCTTCTATCTTGGACTTGAGAAATACCTTGATATTGTGAAAGTCGAATCGAGCGCGTGCCTTAAATTTTAGGGGTTCATCCACACATAAGTCATCAAAGGTTTTAAGCGCCTCCCTCCTCTCAGCAATGAGCATCCTTTCGAAGGAGTCCTCATCCCTCACATCACTTAAGTATTTTGAATAGGGGGTTTCCTGAAGGAATTTGAGATAATCACTCACCTCGCTTGCCTCAGCGAGACGGTCAAAAAATGGGCGAGGTATTAAATCCTTCTCCAGTACACGAATACGCCCAACTGCATAAGTGTATCTCGCATCCTCTTTACCGAATGGAGGATATTTCAAAAAGTCTATAGCCATTATTCCTCGAAGAGCAGGGCCTTAATATTGTCCTCTATCTCGTCCTTAATCTCAGGAATGATAACTTCAGGAGCCAGATTTATTTCCACTTTCTCTCTTTTCAGTGTGAATCCAGAGTATCCCGCCAGCTTTTCTTTCGAAAGTGTCAGATCGAGACCAGTTTCCTTCCCCAGCTTTTTGATGAATTCTTCATTAACCCTGTTTTCTTTACCACCAGGTATCACCTCGTATTTTCCGTTAAGATCCAGTACCTTGATGAAATTAGCCATGTGCCCAATGTACTTATCGGCACTTTCGGTTTTCAGTATGTCGATCACTTTTTTAAAGACCGCATCAACTATTTCCCTCTTCGCCGCGAGTACCTTTTTGCGGAGTTCAATAACCTCGAGACCGATTCTTTTTTCCTTTTCCTTTCGGTAGACTTCTTCAGCCTCTTTATGGGCTGCGTCAATGATAAAATTTTTCTCCTTCTCGGCATCCACGAGTATAGCCTTTGCCTCTTCTTCCGCTTTAGCTAAGATCCTTTTTGCCTGCTCTTCAGCTTCTTTCAGTATTTTTTCGACTATTTTTGAGCTTTGCATGATGTCAAATCTTTATGTTTATCATAAGGAAGAAGCTGGTGAGAAACCCGAGCACTGCGTACGTTTCCACCATAGCTCCATAGATAACGGGTTTCATGGCCTGGTCCGGTCTCTTTGCCGTCAGGTCGATACCAGCGGCACAGACTTTTCCCTGATGTATGGCTGAAAGCAACCCGGCAAATGCTATCGGAAGAGACGCAGCAAGTAACTCAAGCCCCTGGTATATTGTGATCGCTTTGGGAGTTCCGAGTAAACCAACCTTGAGGATGATGAACAGGGCGATGATAAACCCGTAGAACCCCTGTGTCCCTGGTAGAGCAACCAACAGAAAGAGCCTTCCGAACATGTCTGGCGCCTCCGAGAGCACCCCGGAAGCTGCTCTACCTGTGTAGCCTATTCCTATCGCTGATCCTATACCAGCCATAAATGCTGCCATCGCAGCTCCAATCATAGCAATGTAAAGACCACTCAATGCCAACCTCCTTTTAAAAATTTTTCTTTCCTATTTCTTAATTTCAGTGTAATAACCCTCTATACTGAAGGGTTTAAATTCATATCCACCGTTATCATAAAATTTCGTGAAAAATTCAACGTATTGGAGCCTTAAACTATGTACAAACGCCCCCATTACGTTGATGATAATCGAGAATAAATGCCCACCAATGAAAATCAAAATTGCAAGGATAATCCCAATGTAAGGCACGGGTAGAACGAGCTTCGCAACGATGTTAATTGACATCGCGATACCAGCAGTAACCATCCCAAGTGCCATGAGTCTTACGTACGAAAGCAGGTCTCCTACATACCCTGTGACTCCGTAAAGGTTGTAAAGTCCCTTTACAACTCTGACAATGAAGCTGCCGGATGTACCGCCACTTAGAAAGATGATCAGAGCAATAGGGGCGAAGATAAAGAATGCCATTAGGTAACCTATGAAGCCACTATGGAATAGCACGTCTCCAAACGATTTTCCCGATTTGCTGGAAATCAAATAGGCAAGAATTACAAAGAGTAACATAAAGAACCAGGACAGTTCATTTGCTAACCCGTCCAGAAATTCGCCATTTTTAACCCTTTTGTAAAATCCTACGAGTAAGCCTAATTCCACCTGCAAAAGTCCAAAAGCAAGAGAGAGGTAGAAGAAAGGCATGGGGTTGACCATTGGATCAAAAAGCAAAAGACTGTTTCTGAATTGATGGAGGAATGGTATTGGCAACGAGGTAAACAGGTCTCCGAACCAGCTTCCTGTCATAGCTCCGGCAAATATAGATGTGATCCCACCATAGAGGAGGACAACCAAAAATTGCATTTTCCCAAGCTTCTTCATTAACAGGAGGGAAAGAATGATGAGAGAAATTCCATATCCTGCATCAGTTAAACATAATCCAAAAAATACGGCAAAAAATGGTGTCAAAAGCGGTGTTGGATCAACTTCTCTCAAATTTGGTAAACCATAGAGCTTTGTTAGAAGCTCAAAGGGTTTTATAGATTTTTTGTTGTCAATAAAGGTAGGTGGGTTGTCTTCAGGCCCGGGATCTGCAACAATATATGTGGCAGAATCAAACTTTTTGACAATTTTATCAACCTTTTTCAGGTCTTTCTCTTTAATCCATCCGAGAACCAGGAACGTTGCCTTTGTCTCGATACCCTGACCTGAGACTCTGTATTTGCTGTTAATATTTGAAAGATAGTCGTAAACTATAAGAAGGTTTAGTTTCTCCTGAGCGAGCTTTCTGGCCTCTTCTGTTTGTTTGATTCTTTCCTCTTCCAATTTCTCAATTTCTTTCTTGTATTTTTCAATGAGCTCGCGCGGTCTTCCTTTCATTCCACGGAAATCAACCTGTTCGAATCCTATTTTAAGGAGTTCATTCTTGATCCTGGCCGCGTCTTCCTTCAGGAAAACAATAAGGGTATAGGTGAATCTCGAATCAAGGCTGACGACGGATGTTTCAATTCCCTCTATCTTTTTCAGTTCCTCTTCGTTGTTGATTGGAACCGTTCCTGCAATAATTTCCACCTTCTCAGATTCGCCAATTTCCTCGAGAGGCAGGTCAAGATCGTACCACTTCCTCAAAGAGTCTATTTTTGATTGTAAATTTACTTCAAGGTTTTTAATCTCAGTGAGTCTCTTCTCGATTTCTTCCACCCGAGACAAAGTTCTCTTGTAATCGTATCTCTGGGAAACTGTCTTGAGATCGTCTTCAGTAATCTCGGGTTTAATTTCAAAAAATGTCTCTAAAAAACCTTTCTTGGTGTCAAACTGATTAAAAAATTCGATTACCCTTCGGATTCTTGACAGAGTGTACTCGATCTCGGGATTGGTCGATTCGACTTTTTTCTCTTTGACTTCTGGGAGGTTTTTAAAATCCGGGTCTTCCTTGATATCACTAATGTGTACTATACCCGCTTCCTGGAGGGTATCGACAAGTTCATCTTTCTCAGACTTGTGAACAATAAAAGTTATTTTCTTAACTTTAACTATTGCCATTATTCAAAGACCAGTTCAAAGATCTTTCTTACAGCAGAGTCAACCTTTTTCGTCCCCTTTTCTTTTATAGATTTAATCCGTGTCTCAGTCTCCTCTTGTAGTTTTTTTATTTCATCTTCAGCGTCCTTTTTGGCCTTCTCTATAGAAGCCTGCAGAATCTTCTCTCTCTCCTTCTCTGCCTCATGTCTCATTTCTTCCCTTTTCTTCCTTGCACTTTCTAAAATTTCATTTGCCTTTTTCTTTGCGTCTTCGACGATTTTATCAGCTCTTTCCTCTGCTTCTTTAATTTCTCTAATGATTTCAATTGCCAACTTAAAACCTCCCTTTAAAAAATCGATAGTGGTGATTAAAGATTGTATTGACGGTTAAATGGACATGTCAAGATACCGCTTGTTTGAGGAGAAATCTAAATTGTATGAAAATAATGTCATTTCTGGATGATTAAAATCCACCTGTGATGTGACAATTTAAAAATCAGAATATTCTTTTTTTTTGAAGCATGGAATTAGTAAAGTTATTGTTTGGTTTAAACTTGGGCAACTTTTAGACTTTAACTTAACTTTGACAGCAAATACCAAAAGCCTTGATAGAAGCGGGCTTGGGACATGGCACAACTTAGGGGGAGCAAGGGGTGTTATATCCAAAAAACTACGAATTAGGGCGATGTTTTGAATTTGAGGTGTCAAAGTTGGGTTTAAAAATATGGACAAAATGTGGGGAATAATGGAAAATGTAAGAGAATTTTGCGTAGTGTTACCAGGCATAAATACGGGGATTTTGTTTGCGAAAAATTTCTGGAAGAGGAGGGTATGATGGTAGTCGTTTGGCCTTATAAATTGTGCATACCTGGGAAGCAGTTGAGATATCTGGGAATGTTTATGAAGTTAAGCTAAAATCGAAATATCAAACCTTATTAAATTTTGGGACGAGGAATAGAGTTTTTAATAGGGGGGCTGCGCTTCGCGCAGCCCCCCTATTTTTCCTTACTTTGCAGCGTTTCCTACTCTCTTTAAACCAGCATGAGTCTGGAGAGCAGCTTTTAAAGTTACTGAATGATCCGTGTCGTTAACTCCAATAACCTGGATTTTACCGTAATAAACCTGGTGATCCGATGTAACTACTTTGACCGTATAGACATCATTCACATTTACCGCAAACTGACTTGATGTTGGCTCGACCGTTACACTATCAACATCGCCATATCTAAGGGGTGTTACAAGGTTGAAAAACGTGGAGTCAGGGGAATTTGGACATGTAACTTGTGAGGTCTGGATGCCTCTTACAGTACCGGAATAATAGAAGAGATCAACGACATCGCAATGGTCTGTAAGAGGATATACATACATTGTCCCATTATTGACATCCCAGCCCGCACCTGAGGGATGAGTTGTATCAGAATAAACACTTGCGTCATAAATTGTTACATTTGACGTCTCTACGGGCCTGAAATCAAGACTGTTTGTGGGGTCACTCACAATATCTCCTTTGTATGCCGCCACTTTGTATACACCAATCTGATCAACTATAATTGTTGTGCTATCTTTGTCATCTATCGTATCAACAGCTGCGTCGTTGAAGTATACATAATAACCATCTGCATCAGTAACCGCATCCCAGTTAAGTTGAATTGCATAACCATTATTTACGACTTGATAGGTGAGTGTGCCGGGTGATTGTAAAACCTCATTTTCTGTTGTTGTGGTGCAACCTCCTATAACAACAAGTGCTCCGACAAGAATTGCACCCAATAGGACCTTCTTCATTTTTAACCTCCTGTTTGAATTTTTATCGTATAATAACAGTTTAAAAGAAAACCATCAAGGTTGTTTCAGCCAAAATATATGCTATTCCCTACATAATAGAGCTTCGGTCATTTACCGCTACCCCAAAATGACTAAAAATGAAGCAGAAATTTCCAGTCGCGAAATTAAATTACCATCTACTTGAAAGATGATGTGACCCTATTAAAAACCCGAAATCTGCTACCTATAACAGATCAAAAATCAAATACATAACATTGATCATTGAGCTCAAGGAAGTCTCCTCAAATTGAAGAATACGAGGTGTGTTACTTGTTAATAAATGCCATCCGTATTAAAAAATAAGGTCCTCTTTAATCGTTGACCGAGTCTCCTACTCTCTCGCCGGAATCACCGCCCTCCATGCTCTTTTCTACTTCATCCAGGGATTCTCCAGCCTCCAGGCGGTCAACAACCTCTTCAAATTCAGGCCCGAGGTCTTCGCCCAATTCGCTTCCCATCTTTTTCATGAATTTTGCAATAGATTTAGGGTCATTTTCATCAAAACCACTCCAATTTGATGGATCGGCGAGTCTCTCGAGTCTTTCATCCTCTGAAAGGACAAATCTAACTCTCGATACTAATTTCTTGATGTTTGTACTCCCACAGTGGGGACACCGTTCCTCTTCCTTTTCAACTATGTTTAATTTAAACAGTGTAAATTTACGTCCACAGTCAAGACAAATATACTCATAAATCGGCATTTCTTAAACCTCCCACAGGGTTGTTTGTGTTTTTCAAAAATAAATGAGAAATACTAATTTTGCAAGTCAAGCCAGCCGTTCAAGTGCCCATTTAATGTGAGGAATCCATAAATCAATTCCACTCTTAAGTAATTTTTCAAGTATCGGTTTTAAATCTCTTTTGCCAGAGTTACCTGCAGCAATTATTACGTTCCTTATGAATCCCTCGTATCTGGAACGTCTCACCGGAGTCCCCTGAAACTTTTTCTCAAACTCATCACGTGTAAGAGTCAGAAGTTCTCTCAATGGTGGTGCCAGTAAGCCTTCCCTCGGCTGGAAATCCTCTATATTGGATGGCTTTATTTTTTGATTGTAAGGGCATACTTCCTGGCAGATATCGCACCCGAACACCCAATTTCCCATTTTCTCTCTTAAATCCTCAGAAATTATCCCCCGATATTCAACGGTCAGGTATCCGATGCACCTGGTTGCATCGATAATCCTGGGTTCCACTATTGCATTCGTAGGACACGCGTCAATACACCTTGTGCAGCTGTAACACAGGTCCGGTTCAAATTTTTCCTCATCAGGTTCCAATTTTTCCTTAAGGATTACCTCTGCAAGGAATAGATAAGAGCCCAATTTTCTGTTTATAAGCATAGCATTTTTCCCTATCCACCCGAATCCTGCTCTGTACGCAAGCTCACGCTCAAGAATGGGGCCCGTATCAACGTAAATCCTGCCGTTCAGCCCAGTTTCTCTCAAAATCCTTTTCAATTTCTTCTTCAGGACTTTGTGATAATCTCTACCCCATGCGTATTTTGAAATCAATCCACGCGAGGGATCGTCCCAGAATTTTTTTAATGAAATTGTGAAATAATTTGCAGCCAATACTATGACGGTCCCATACCCGTCGAAGATCTTTTCAACATTGAGGATAGCATCTAAATGTCTTTCCATGTAGTGCATTTCGCCATGAAAATTTTTATCGAGCCATTCTTTAAATGTACCGGCAGTCATATAATTCGCTGGAGAGAGAAAGCTTACGAGATCAAACCCCTCTTTTTGGGCAAGTGCCTTAAATTTTTCTTTCATAGCCAATAATGATACACCAATTGACATGGTCATCGAAAATACATGAAAATTGAATGATGTCGGGTAAACTTTTCGTAGTCGCTACACCCATCGGTAACATCAAGGACATAACATTGAGGGCACTTGAAATTCTAAAAGAAGTGGATCTGATTTTGTGTGAGGATACGAGAAGAACCCGTCCTCTGCTCACTCATTATGGAATCTCCAACGAGCTTCAATCGTACAACGAACACAATGAGAGGGACAGAATCCCAAAAATAATCGAGATGCTTGAGGATGGACATAACATAGCACTTGTTTCTGATGCCGGGACACCTGGAATATCTGATCCTGGATACCGACTTGTGAGAGAGGCCCGCATTCACGGGATTGAAGTGGTATCCGTGCCTGGTCCCTCAGCAGTTATTGCAGCTATCTCGATCTCAGGTTTACCTACCGATAAATTTGTATTTGAGGGGTTTCTCCCACGCAAGAAAAATAAGCGTTTGAAGAGACTTGGATTTTTGAAAAATGAAGATCGAACTATTATAATTTATGAGTCGGTTCACCGAATAGAGCGAACTCTCCGTGAAATTCTTGAAATAATGGGTGATAGAGAGGTTGCACTGTGTCGGGAGTTAACTAAACTCCATGAAGAGGTGAAGTTTGGACAACTTAGTGATATTATTGCTGAAGGGATTAAAGGAAAGGGTGAATTTGTTATAGT
>JALSOD010000056.1 GCA_026986655.1 Caldifarciminota bacterium
CAGTTTGTCAAGGATTTCGTCTAGGTCCCCGTCAAGAATACCTTCGAGATTGTAAATGGTAAGGTTTATGCGGTGATCCGTAACTCTATTCTGGGGGAAATTGTAGGTTCGTATCTTCTCACTCCTATCACCTGTGCCTATGTAACTTTTCCTGCGACTGCCAATTTCGCGTTCACGCTCCTTTCTGTAAAGGTCCTGGAGTCTTGCCCGCAAAATTCTCAATGCTTTTGCACGATTTTTGTGCTGTGATCTCTCATCCTGGCAAGCCACGACAATACCGGTTGGGATATGTGTAATTCTGACGGCGGAATCGGTAACATTGACATGCTGTCCCCCAGGTCCACTCGCTCTGAAAGTCTCAATTTTCAATTCCTCTGGATTAATCTCGATTTCCTGCTCTTCCGCCTCCGGTAAAACAACAACCGAGGCTGAAGACGTGTGAATTCTACCACCGGTTTCGGTAACTGGAATTCTCTGAACTCTATGGACACCGGATTCGTACTTGAGTCTCCCGTAAACATCCTTTCCCTCAACAAGAAAAATCACCTCTTTAAATCCACCAAGAGGTGTCTCGTGGAGATCGGTTACACTGATTTTCCAACCCTTTTTCTCGGCGTATTTTGTGTACATTCGGAAGAGATCACGGGCAAAAAGGGCCGCCTCCTCTCCTCCCGTGCCAGCTCTAATCTCCACAATTGCGTTTTTACTGTCCTCTGGATCACGCGGAACAAGTGAAAACTTTATCTTTTTATCGAGTTTTTCAATTTCTTTGACGAGTTTTTCTTCCTCTTCCTTCAGGTACTGGACCATTTCGTCATCATCTTCCTCTTCCAGTATAGAGCGGACACCCTCGAGCTCCTTCTCAAGCTTTTCATACCTCTCGATCTTTTCAACAAGTTCTTTGAGTTCTTTATACTCCTGCGCTACTGAGACGTACTTTTCCTGATTACTCAAAAGTTCGGGATCCTGAAGCTGCTTTTCCAGTTTTTTGAATTTATCCTTGATTTCCTCGTACATTTTACCTCACGATAAGAAGTTTTCCTGAGATATGGATTTCTCTTGTTTTGATCATATAAAAATAGATTCCAGCAGGCAAGTTCCGTTTGAGCTGTAATTTTAAAGTACCAGAGCGGGAAATTAAAAATTTCTCTACCCTTCTTCCTGAAACATCATAGAGATTAAAATAAACGGGAAGACCAAGATTTTGTGAGATTCTTACGGATAGATAATTACGCACAACATTCGATAAAACGACGAGTTGTGGATTTAAATCAAGCTCTTCACCTTCATTCAAAGGAATAAAATTTACCCAACCAGTTCGAGAGTAATTGTATTTTTCAGTGGGCCAAAGGACACGGGATTGATCAAATGGAGATTGGGTTTTAAGAACCCAGAGGCTATCGAAAGTACTACCGGCAATTATTTCAACAAGGCTATCTCCGTCTATGTCATCGAGTACGGGGCTCGTGTATCCCGGATTCTCTTTCAAATCAAACGGGAATCCATTTATCACCGAACCACTCCTATCTACTGCGTACAGCCTGGCGCCCAGAAATGATTCGAATAATACTTCAGGTCTGTGGTCATCATTGATGTCCCCCACGACGGGTTCTTTGAGAAAATAGTCATTGAGATTAAGCGAGGACTCGCCCATGATTTCGCCGTGTCCATTGAAAACAGTTACACCATCTGGACCGGTAGCAATGATATCAAGCTCACCATTGTAATCAATATCTGCTCCGATTGCGGTATAAAATCCATCATGAGGCCATCCATTTATTAGCTGGCCATCATGGGAAAATACCTTCAGGCTACCATTGTCATTTATGAGAATCTCATCAGCAGGGTAACTGGTTGAGAAATCCCCAACGACAGGTGGTGTTGCAATTCTTGATTGAAGTGGAATTATTAGTAAAGTATCGTGTTCATAGTTAACCACAACAAAACTCAGGGAGTTGTCGATGAGTGTTCCAATGCCGATATCTAATTTTCCGTCACCATCGTAATCAAATAGAACCGGTGAGCCAGCTTTCCACCAGTTGCCAATATTCATAAAAATTCCAGATGAATCAGCGAATCCACTACCATCGCCTCTGAAAACATAAAGATTGCTACTTTGATCGTTTATTACGACTTCGGGAGTACCATCACCATCAATATCTCCCACTGCAGGTGTATAAAAGCTCCCGGAACGCGTGTGTACTGGCCAGCCAGAAGCAAGAGTTCCATTCGAATTTAAGGCGTAAACAGTATTGTTGGACCTCATGGAAACAACAATCTCCATTTCACCATCGTTGTCCAGGTCTCCAATAGCTGGCGAAGCCCAGATTTCACCATCTAAAAACAACGGCCAACCATTCTCAAGTGTACCGTCAGCGTGGTAGAGATAAACAAAACCGTACGGGAAACTCGCCACGAAAATCTCCTTACCAGGATATGTCGTATCAAAATCATAAATCACCGGTGATGTGTAGGTTCCTCCCTCAACATAAACTGGCCATCCATCTTTTATGGGAAAGTGAGCAGTACCTGTAACCTCATAGCTCAAAGGGCCCCTGAACTTTTCAACTGATACGGGAGCCACCCTGTAGCGTCCGCCCGAATTACTATCTACAAAATATGTATCCCCGGTTATAGCCAGAAGTACATAACCCTCCCGATCCGTCCTTCTATAGAGAGCATATTTGTACGCATTCGGGATATCACCCCATGATATTTTGACACCATTTGAAAACGGTGATGTCTCGATAGAATTCACTAAATCGAGGCTCGAGATTATCGCCGAATCCGAAAAAGAATAACCATTGTACTCAAAATTTAAATGAATTACACTGTCAAAACTGCTATCAATCACAATGGATAGCTCGTATCCGGTTTCTGCCAGACCACCGGGAGGAATGCTGGATATTGTTACAGAACCAAAAGCCTGGCGATAATTCCCAGAATCAAGCTCCACCTGCAATTCCCCGGATTCAAGGCTTCCAGAGTTTTTCATGGCAACCTTTAAAAACACTGTGTCAAACACGACTGAATCGGAGAGAAATTCGAATTCCATGATGGGTCTGTGAACGCAGGAAAACACAGTATCAATCAATAAGGTGTCACCATTATCATTCATGCTTTTAATAATAATCTCGAATTTCTCCAGGTCATTTGTACTGAGAGGTACGAAAAATCTGATGCTATCACTAATGGCAAGTGAATCATCAGGTAAAATTCTTGAAATGGTGAATGTAGAATCTAATAAGGAAATCGCTCCACCCCCATTTGAGGCGTAAATACGCAGATTTTTAAGGGTGTCCGTACCGGTATTCTTGAATTTCAGATTGAGTGAAATTGTATCCCCTGCAGGAATCATCTCCGGTTCAAAAGACTTATCCATGATCGAGAGTGAGATGCTCCCCTCCACCACTCTGACGAAACCCATGTAATTTTTGTAGCCGTCCTTTTCAACAAAAACACTCAAGCTTCCAGGTGAAACAGGATGTATTTCCAGATCAGCCTCTCCCCTGCCATTTGTATATCCATCAGAAAAGAAAATGCCATTTTCGAAAACAACAACATGTGCATTTAATATTGGCGTGCCTGATGAATCGGTAACGCTTATGGGTAACACCCTTGTATCAGTGTGTACAATTGAAGGATACTGGGCAGTTAGAAACTCCGGTACACTCACCCAGAGTTTAAGTGTTGGATCTCCAAAGAGGTCATAAGCATAGTCAATGTATCTGAAATTTATATAAAGCTCAGCACGGGTAGCAAACTCCGTCCTTGTCAATTTATCAAGAGCACCGAGCATACGTACCCCTTCATGGAAAAGCTTACCGTAGAAGAATTTGTTGAAATTTACAGAAAATGCAGGGTAATTCAATCTGGTGGTGGCATAAACTGCAATGGCCCCGATAGTATCCCTGATTAAATGCTCAGCAAGGGCATCAACGTCAAAACCACCCACGTGGCAGGTTACTATATCGTAGAAGCCAGGTTTACCAGAATTTGAGAGTCTCGTATCAACGTCAAAATTTGTAATTGTTCGTCTTGGAGTATAGTTGACCAACATCCTGTCGAAGGACTGTGCATGAACGTTGAAATAGATAAATCCTGCACCTGATGACAGTGAATCAAGTACTTCCTGTTTGCTGTTATTGCTTGAAGCTGTTTCAAAGAATTCAATTTTGTGAAATGTTGGAGGAAAGGAATCTGCTACCTCTTCAGCGTAGGCCGCACCTGATCCTGGGGTTGTTATATCAGAGCCTACAAAGATGGCTTTACTCAGGTAATTCAAAGGATGAAATACGTATTCTCGCCATTTTCTCAC